>CAJMRA010000139.1 GCA_905215675.1 uncultured bacterium
ACCGCCTGGCCAGTGTTCCTTTTCTGAAAAAGCGCGTTGGGGGAAGGATGGGGGGCCCGGGGGGAAGGAAACCTCCCTTGCGCGCTAGCCAAGGGGGTTTCCTTCCCCCCGAAAGTCACTCCAAACGTCCTAGAGCGTCCCTGCGGTATCCCTGATGCGGGCGGCGCGGCAAAGGCGCAGCACGGCGCGGAGGTATTCCTTGCGGCGATCGAGGTAGAAGGCCAGCGGGCGGGAGAAGTTGCGGCCGAGCAGGCCGTCCACGAGCATCTGGCTGACTTCGCGTTCCCGGAGCAGTACGAGCTGCGTCCGGGCGAAGACGGCGCGTTCCACGTCGGACATGGCGCGGATGCGCGCGCGCAGGACTTCCTGTGCCCGCGGCTGATAGAACCAGAAATACATCATGTCGAGCGCCCCGACGACGATGGCGCGTTCAAGGGTATGGGCTTCCACGCCGCCGCGATTTTTCAGGCCGCCGGTACGTGCCAGTTGCAGGAGGGCGTCCTCGCGGGGAAAGAGCATTTCCAGTCGTGTGGAGCAGTCAAAGAGGTTCTTGATCTTGCTGTCGTAATCCCAGCGCCGCATGCGCATGTTGACCTGGCTGTCGGCGTAGCCCTCGATGATGGCGGCCACGGTATCGGAGGCCATCTTGGAAATGACGGCGGCGCTGGGCACCAGATAGAGGAAGGGGTCCGTGATACCGAACAGCGGCAACAGGAGGAACAGCAGCCAGTTGTAGAGCAGCGACACGGGATAGGCGAGCAGGCTGCGGAACAGGTTGCCGATGGCGGCCTGCCGGGGGAAACCGCGGTAGATATTGTGCGCGAAGATATAGAAGCCGTTCACGATATTGATGACGGCAAAGACGATGCCCGGTCGTTCCTCCACGCTGATGCCGAAGCCGTCCTGGAGCAGCCAGACGCGTACCATCACCTCCAGCAGCAGCACGGAAATGCCGGTATACAGGAGCGAATCGCAGATACGGTTGACGCTGACGTGTTCTTTCCAGTGGGTCAGCGTGCCGCGCGTGGCGCCCCGGGCGGCCATGACCATCTGCACGACGTTGCGCACGCCGGTGATGCCGAACCAGATGAAGGTGCCGAAATAGGCCAGCACCCACCAGTTCTGCGTATAGATGAAGGAGCCGAAGGCCGGAACAAAGCCGATGAAGACCTTCAGCCAGTTGCTGACGGCGCTGTTGAGATAGCGCATGCCGCGACGGCCGCCGAGTTCGCCGGACATATGCGCGACATCGTCGGGCACATAGAGCCCGCCGAGGTTGGTGACGTTGCTCTGACGGCTGTCACAGACCTGCGAATGTTCGGAGCTGGCCGTCCAGTGGCGCTGTTTTTCCATGCCGAGGCGGCTGCATCCGGGCAGACGGCGAAAGCTGCGCAGAAAGCGCTGCAACGTGCCGGGGTCTTCCGGTTCGGAATAGGTGATATGTTCGGTTACGGCCATATGAAGCGGGATGCGCACGTTCTGCGTATTCTGGCGCAGGGCCGCGATGGCGCGTCTGGGCAGGGTTTCCGTCACCACGAGGCCCATGCCGTAGCTGCGCATGGGGCTTGAGGAGTTGGCGCCCACGCGCGTGCCGAGGGGATTATGGCTGTAGACCTCCCAGAGGCGGGGCATATGACGCAGCATGTCGTGGAACTTGGCCAGCCGGGCGGCGTCGCCGCTCTGTTCCACACGCCGTATCATCTGATGCAGTTTCTGCTTGATGCTGGGGCCGAGGCCGCAGTTCAGGACCTTCTGCAATTCGCTGATCTCGCGCAGGTGTTCCAGACGTCCTTCCTTCCAGCCCTTGAGGTTGAATATTTCAAGGTGGGAGATCATGCCCTCGCAGTCCCAGAGAATTTCCGTCACGTCCTCCACGGTCAGGCCGCTGATACACAGGGTCATGCGGTAGCCGGTGGGAATGCGATCCAGCTCGCGCATGAGATCGCCGGGACTCTTGCGCAGCAGCTCCGGCATGTCGTCGGGGTTGGCCGTGGGGTGTTCGAAATCGGGCAGTTCGGGATGTTCCTTGCGCGACAGCCAGTGTTCCAGAATGTCGTTGGAGCCGAAGGAGGCCAGCTCGGCCAGTTCGGCCGCGGCCTCCGCGTCCCCGGCCTCGGCCTGCGGACGGATCTTGTCCATGCGCGCGAGGAGGGCCGGACGGACATGGAGCTGGAGATATTCGGCCAGACGGCGCAGCGAGGCGTGCCCCCGCCCCATGTAGTCGAGAAAGGCTTCCAGACTGGCGGGGGGCACGGCGACGCCCCAGCGTTCGGCCAGGGCCGGGCGCTGGGCGTCGTTCCAGGCTTCCAGCGACAGGAGCGCCATATCCCGCCGCCAGTGCAGCACCTCGCGTCCCAGTTCGCTCAGGCCCGCCATTTGCGGGCTTTGCAAAAATTCGATGAAGTCGCGGCCGGAACTGAAGCCGCGCGGCACCCAGAGCATATCCACGAACCGCCCGTAAAACGACGCCTGAAACTCCAGCCCCACGCGCACGGTGATGCCGACGATATCCGCCGCCTTGACGATCTCGTCGGCGGCTTCCATCTCCACGCAGTTGTCGTACAGGACGGTGATGGTGCGCATGCCCTTGATCCACGCATCCATGATAAGATGGGTGGGCGTCTTGCGGCCCTGCGTGTTCATGTCGTAGACATGATCGTCAAAGGCCAGCTGGTTCCATTCCTCGGGCATTTCCGGCAGGTGGTAATTGGCCAGCAGGCGGCGCACCACCCGCGGCGTGCCGAGGGCGGCGGCGCGGAAGTCGTGCGCCAGCCGCAGCTGGGCCTCCACGTCGCCGTGGGCGCGCACCATGCTTTTCATGATCTGCATGAGAACGCGGGCGGTGTTGCGGCGCAGGGCGGAATGGGCGCTGCTCAGCACCTCGTCATAGAGGGCCTGCAGGGCGAGCAGCCGTTCCCGCGAACGGGAGCCGCCGCCTTCCAGATTGCGCAGCAGGTTGATGACGGCGTAGGCCATGCGCGATACCGGAGACGTAACCAGTTCCTTGACGCCGTGCGGGTGCAGATTGGGATTGAACAGGCTGTCGTCGGAACGCAGACGCGGCGCTTCCAGAATATGATTCACCAGCGTCAGGATATCCCTGTCCTGCTTGTCGAAAAAAAGACCGAGCCTGCGTCTGCGCATGGTCGCTCCCCCAGTATGGCGTTAAATAATTTACACTATACAAGTTAAAATGGAAAGTCAATTTTCATGAACCCGGCGTCCCGGCAGGGACGCCCCCCTGCGGGGGACAACGACAGGGGCGACGCCCATGGCAGCACGAAATCCCGAAATGGACATCCTCAAGGGGCTCGGCATCATCTTTATGGTCTACGGACATGCCAACGGCCCGGAACATCGCTTTTTTTATCTCTTTCATATGGCGATATTCGTCATTGCGAGCGGCTTTTTCTACAAGGAGCGCTACGGGCAAAGCCTTCCGGCGGCCCTTGATTTCATCAAGCGGAAATTGCGGACGCTCTATCTGCCCTTCGTGTGCTTCTGCCTGCCGTTCGTACTGCTGAACAACTTCTTTATCGATATCAATTTCTACACAAACAACGAGGCCTATCTCGCCCTCAACGACAGCCCCTTTGCCGTCCTTCATGAGTATTGCCGCCCGGCGCGGCTTGCCAAAGAAGCCCTGGCGTCTCTCTTCTTTCTGGCGCTGCCGCAACTGGGCGCGGCCCTGTGGTTTCTGCGCGCGCTGCTGCTGGTATGCCTTTTTCATATCGTCATCGATTTTTTCCTGCAAAAAACGGGCTGGTCCGCCCCCCGCCTCCTTGCGGCGCATGCGGGAATCGCCCTGCTGCTGCTTCTGATCGGCCCGGCGACGCAGGGCGCGCGCCTGAGCCCCGGCTTCTTTCTGGCGCAGGCCTGTTCCATGTACTGGCTCTTTGTTTTTGGTCGTCTGGCACAGCGCCTTCCCTTTGCAACATCGCTGCCCGGCCTTGTGGCCGTCGCCCTGCTCTCCTTTCTTGCGCTTCTCCGGCTCTACGGCGCGGGAGAAATCGAACTTTCGCAAAATGTCTATTCCGGCAGACTCTTTTTCATGGCGGGCAGCATCGCGGGCTGGGTCTGGGTTTACGCCCTTTCCCGGCTCATCGCCCGCCGGAGCGGTCCGGCGCGCCCGGCGGCCCTTGTCGGCGCAAACTCCCTCGTCATTCTGGCCCTGCATCTTGCATGCTTCAAATGCGTCAACATTGCCCAGACGCATCTCCTCGACCTTCCGCCATTCATGGCGGCGGCCTTCCCCACCCTGCGCGCGGATCATGGCTGGTGGGCCGTCTATCTGCTTGCGGGCGTCGCCCTGCCCTTACTGGGGAAGAAACTCGCCGTCAGCCTGATCGCAACGGCAAAACGGCGCTTCCGCGCATGAGCGTTTCACCTTTGAAAAAGGTGAAAACGCGAGGCGGCGGCACAGCGCCGCCCGGCCCGAACTGTGCGGAAAAAGCGCATTTTTCCGTGAAACGGCAGGCCGCAACGCGTTTCCCGCTGAACATGCTCATGGCGCGGGCGCCGTCCCCCGCCGATACGAAAGCCGCAAAAAACAGAAAAGGGGACGGAACCGCATGGTTCCGTCCCCTTTGGGCGCGATGTCCGAAAAGTTACTTGTTCAGGCAGCAGCTGTCGTCCACCTTGAAGAAGGCGGAAGCGCCCGCGCCGCAGATGGGGCAGGATTCACAGGGGCCTTCATGGGTGTAGCCGCACACCTTGCACACATAGTAATCCACGTTGGCCAGACCCTTGGGATCGGCCATGGCCTTCTTGTACAGGTTGGCGTGCACTTCTTCCACCTTGTTCACGAAGTCGAAGTACTTGGCCACGGCATCCTGACCTTCGGCCTTGGCGTCGGCGATCATTTCAGGATACATCTTGGTGAATTCGTAGGTTTCGCCTTCCACGGCTTCCTTGAGATTGGCGGCCGTGTCGCCGATCTTGCCGGCGTTGCGCAGGTGGGCGTGGGCATGAATGGTTTCGGCGCAGGCGGCGGCGCGGAACAGCTTGGCCACCTGGGGCAGGCCTTCCTTGTCCGCGGCGGCGGCGAAGGCAAGATATTTACGGTTGGCCTGGGATTCGCCCGCAAAGGCGGCCATCAGATTTTCCTGGGTCTTGCTCATGGAAAAGTCTCCTTATGTTGCGGCGCCTGCGCGCCTTCGTTATCAAGAACAATTCCTGTTTAGAGAACTTCCCCCGGTTTGTAAAGCATTTTTTTTCATTTTGCGCAGCCGGGATTCCGTTCCCCTCCTTTTCAGATAAGACCTGCGCGCCTCTTGTCAATGCCGACGCTTGCGGTACGCGGCGGACCGGGCTACAAAATCGCATGAGCCGCTATCCCATACCCGCCGCCGGTCCCGACCGGCCCTGGCAGACGGAACTCGTCATCCGGCGCAGCCGTTTCATCACCCATTGCGCCCACACGCCCGGCCCGGAAGCCGCCCGCGCCTTTATCGAGAGCATCCGGCGCGAACACCCCTCCGCCACACACAACTGCTGGGCCTTTGTGGGCGGCGCGCCGGGGCACAGCGGGCAGGTGGGCTTTTCCGACGACGGCGAGCCCCACGGCACGGCCGGGCGCCCCATGCTGCAAGTGCTGCTGCACTGCGGCATCGGCGAAATCTGCATGGTCGTCACCCGCTATTTCGGCGGGGTCAAACTCGGCACCGGCGGTCTTGTGCGCGCCTATCAGGATTCCGTGCGCGAGAATCTCCAGACCCTGCCGCAGGCCGAGCGCGTGCCCAGCCTTGCGGTGGACGTTTCCCTTGCGTATGCGCATGTGGACAGGGTGCGCCGCCTGCTTCCCGATTTCGAGGCCGTCATCCTTGCCGAGGACTACGCGGCGGACGCGCGTCTGCGGCTGCGCCTGCCCGAAGCTCTCTGGCCCCCCTTTGCCGAAGCCGTGGCCGCCCGGACAGACGGCCGCGCCGTCTGCCGCATCATCGGGGACGAAGCCTGATTCCCGCCGCCTGCCCGCGCTTTCAGGGAGCTTGTTTATGAAAAAAATACTGACGATTGCGACGATTGCCTTTCTGGGGACGCTGCTCTGCGCCTCCGTGTCTCCGGCTGCTGAAAAAGTCGGGACAAGATACTTTACTTTTATCATTCCTGACGGCTGGAAACATCAGTACAGGCCCGCCTGGCGGAACAAGGGCATCCTCGCCGTCTTGGCGCACCATATCAGCGAAGAAAACGCCGTAAGCGTGGCAATCCTCCCCGATTCCCGCCCGGCCGGGGAGCTTGCCGCCCAGACCCTGGACACAATGAAAACGGCCGGTTTTACAACCACCGAACCCAGGGCCGAAGGCACTATTTATATCAGTGAAATTTCTCTGGGGCCCTTCAGAGGCGCCTGCTACACCGGCTCCAACGGCAAGGTCGGCAGCGTCATTACCATTCTGGGCCCCTCGCCCGACAAGGCTAAAAAGCTGCTGCGGGAAAACTTCAAGCCCTGCGAGCCCGACGCCGCCGGACTCTTCCCTTCTTCCTTCTAGGGAGTGTTGACACTAGAGCGTTCTTCTGGGGGGAAGGGAACCCCCTTGGCTAGCGCACAAGTGGGTTCCCTTCCCCCCAGGCCCCCCATCCTTCCCCCAACGCGCTTTTTCAGAGGGG
>CAJMRA010000140.1 GCA_905215675.1 uncultured bacterium
ATCGTTCTTTTTGGGGTGCTGAAATGTTTTTCCTTTTTCGGGCGGCGCTGTGCCGACGCCTCGCGTTTCACCTTTTTCAAAGGTGAAACGCTCTAATTCGGCCGGCTTTCTTCGCGTCGGCATTCCAGCGCTATTTCCCGCGTAGCAAAGACCTTGCGGATATTCTTGAGGCTGTGCCGCAGTTGTTCCATTTCTATGGGGCAGTCGTCGGCGGCGTTCACGCGCAGCAGCAGGCCGTCGTCGCCCTGCACGAAGCGGGCGGCGCGTATGATCTGGCGGTGACTCTTGTCCATGCGTTCCGCGAGCAGCAGGAAGAGGGACAGGGGGCGCACCTCGGCGCGCATGTCGTCGTCCAGTTCGGTATAGAAGGGCGTTTTTCTGGTGGGGCGCTTGCGGTGGAAATAGGCCAGCGCGGCCAGCAGTTCCACTTCCCGGGCCGTGAAGCCCAGCAGTTCCGTATTGCGGATCAGATAATGGCTGTGGACATTGTGACGGGAGAAGGAAATGAAGATGCCGATGTCATGCAGCAGCCCCGCGTAATGCAGGAGTTCCCGCAAGTCGGGGGACAGGGCGTGCAGGCCGAGGGCGCGGGCGCTGTCGAAGAGATCCAGCGCCAGTCGGGCCACATGACGGGAATGCCGTTCCTCGTAGCCGCATTTGCGCGCCAGATGGAGCACGCTTTCCTTGCGCACGGGGTGGAAGCTGCCTTCCTTGTGCGGGCGGCGACGGGTGATGTAGTCCACCAGCAGGCCGTTTTGCAGGTTGCGATTGCTGATGCGGACGCTGTCGAAGCCCTGATCCTCCATGATGGTCTGGAGAATGGCCGCGCCCGCAATGATCACGTCGGCGCGGTTGGCGTTGATGCCGGGCAGGGCCTTTCGTTCCTTGAGCGTGCGGGAACACAGTTCCCGCACCACGCGGCACAGGCCCGCATAGCTGAGCAGGTCGCGGCGTTCGACCGGCTTGCGTCCCTGCCGGAGCGCGTCGGCCTCGTCCAGGGCCGCGGAGATTTCGGCAAGGTTCTGGGCCGTGCCGGAGCTGCCCACGGCTTCCGTCAGCGTGAAGTCGGCGATACGCTGGAAGGAATGCAGCGCGCTGTTGCGGATATAGTTTTGCAGGGCGGCATAGCGCTTGGGCGATACCGGTTTTTCGCCGTCGTCGAAAAAGAGGTTGGACAGGCGCACGCAGCCCAGTTTCATGGAATCCAGATTCCGGCATTCGTCGGAGCTGCCCACAATAAGCTCCGTGCTGCCGCCGCCGATGTCGATGAACAGGCGCAGCGACGTGGTATGCTCCAGCCCGCTGGAAACGCCGAGGTAGATCAGCCGGGCTTCCTCCTGCCCTGAAATGGCCGTGAAGGCGAGCCCGGTCTTGTCCTTGACGCGGGCAAGGAATTCCTCGCCGTTGGAGGCGTCGCGAACGGCGGCGGTGGCTACGGCAATGGTTTCGGAAACGCCGTAGACCTCGCACATGGAGGCCATGCCCCGCAGGACGGCGATGGTCCGCGCCATGCTCTCTTCGCGCAGGCGGCCGTGCTGGAAGGACCCCTCGCCCAGACGCACCATGTGCTTCACCTGATTGAGGATGGCGTAGGAGCCGTCGGGCTTGATGTGCGCCAGCATGAGCCGCAGGGAGTTGCTGCCCAGATCCATGATGGCGATGGTCTTTTCCTCCAGCACGGCCCGGGGATCGACGGTTATGCTTCCCGGCATACGCATTTCAGCGTCCTTGCAAAAATGTGTTCCAGCAGATCGCCCTTCTTTTCGGCGCGGGCGCGTTCCGGTGCGCATTCGCCGCAGGCGCGCAACAGCAGCCGGAGGTCCGTGTCCGTCACCTCGACGGAAAGATCCTGAATGTTGCCGAGATGCCGGTAATCCAGACCGTCGGCAATGCGCAGGATGGCCGCCGCCTTGCTGACGGCGTCGCGTTTCCTGCCCGAAAGATCGGCAAAGCGCTTGTGTTTCAGGGAGGGCCAGGCCTTGCGGTGATAGCGGGCCAGAAGCGCCACCAGCGGGCGATCCTTGTCCGCAATATCCAGGCTCTTGTCCGTATCGATCTTGTGCATGCTGGTCTTGTGGTGCTTTTTGCGCCCTTCGGCAAAGCCGATGTCGTGCAGGAGCGCGGCCAGATGCAGCCGCTGCCGCCAGCGCTTGCCGAGTCCGTGCAGGGGGGCCAGCTCGTCAAACAGGCGATCGGCCAGAAAGGCCACGTGGCGGCCGTGTTCCAGAGACGCGTCCTGTTCGGGGCTGTCGGAGGGTTGCGGCGAGGCGGGGGCGGCGTCCGTGTCCGTCGCGGGCCGCGCCGGTGTTTCCGCGCTCTGTTCCGCACGGGCGGAATCCGTCTGTGCGGCGGCGGGAACAATGATCGCCGCTTCCGGGGCCGCGGGCTGTTCCGGGGCCGTTTCCGGCGTTGCGGGCGTCGTCAGGCCTGCCTGCGCGCCGTCGGCGGCAGGGGTCGCGGTTTTTCTTTTTCTTCTGTTGCTTGTGACCATGGCGCGAAGATCCTTGTTGGCGTTGTGAGTATTTCCGGGAGGTTCCGGCGCATCAGGCGTCGGGCATGCCGCGCATCATGATGGCCTGCGCGTTGACGGCCTCCTCGCCCTTGGCCGGCGCGAGGCGTTCATAGGTGGCGTCGCTGCGCAGACGCCAGGCTTGCACGTTGTCCCGCAGATGGCAGTCGAGAATGCGGTAAAGGAAGGCGCGCAGCCGGGGATCGGTGATCGGGGCGAGCACCTCGATGCGCCGATCGAGATTGCGCGGCATGAGATCGGCGCTGCCGATGTAGAGAATGCCCTCGCCGCCCGCATTGAACCAGTAGATGCGGGAGTGCTCGAGGAAGCGTCCCACAATGCTGGTGACCTCGATGTTTTCGCTGATGCCCGGCAGGCCGGGCCGCAGGCAGCAGATGCCGCGTACCTGCAGGCGGATACGCACGCCCGCCATGGACGCCCGGTACAGGGCGCGGATGATGGCCGGGTCCACGAGCTGGTTGCACTTGAAGATGATCGCGCCGTCGCCGTAGCGGCGCTGGCGCTCCTCTTCCCGCTGGATCAGCTCGATGAGCGGATTGCGCATGACCAGCGGCGAGACCAGCAGGGTTCTGTAGGCGTCGCGGCAGGCATAGCCGGTCATGACGTTGAACAGATCCGTCACGTCGGCGCAGATGTCGGGATTGGCCGTCAGCAGGCCGAGATCGGTATAAATCTTGGCGGTGGACGCATTGTAGTTGCCGGTGCCTATGTGGACATAGCGGCGCACGAGATCGCGTTCCCGGCGGACCACAAGGCAGAGCTTGGCGTGAATCTTCATGCCCACGAGGCCGTAGACGACGTTGACGCCTTCCTTTTCCAGCTCCTCGGCCCAGGTGATGTTGCGTTCCTCGTCGAAGCGGGCCTTGAGTTCCACCACGGCCACCACCTGCTTGCCGCGGCGGCGGGCCTCGATCAGGGCCTTGACGATGGGCGAGTCGTTGCCCACCCGGTAGAGGGTCTGCTTGATGGCGATGACGTCCGGGTCCTCGGCGGCGCGGCGGATGAAGTCCAGCACGGACATGAAATTGTCGTAGGGATGGAACAGCAGGATGTCCTGCGAGCGGATGGCGCCGAAGAAGTTGCCGCTGCTCAGGGCCGGATGCGTGCGCGCGTGGAAGGGCGTTTCCTTGAGCTGCGGCTTGTCCACATTATAAAGCGTCATGAATTCGGGGAAGGCCATGGGCCCCTTGACGCGGTAAATCTGGAAGGGTTGCAGCCCCAGACGGGAAGAAAGAAAGCCGATGAGATTCTTGGGCGCGCGATGGGCTATTTCCAGCCGCACCACGTCGCCGAAGCGGCGTTGATCCACAAAGTCCTTGACGGCTTCCAGCAGGTCGTCGGCCTCGTCCTCCTCGATTTCAAGATTGGTGTTGCGCGTGATGCGGAACAGGGCCGCGTTTTCCACCTTGTGACCGGGAAAGAGCATGGGCAGGTACTGGGCGACGAGGTCTTCGAGAGGAAGGATGTCGTCGCCGCGCACATTGGGATCGAAGCCCAGCGAAGCGTAGGTCTTGGCTTCCTTGTTGCGGGGAATGAAGATGAAGCGCGAAAGGTTGTTGGGCACCTTGAGGCGCACGAAGCGGGTTACGCCGTCCCGGCAGTGCAGCTGGATGATGAAGTTGAGGCAGGTCGTGGAGATCATGGGGAAGGGGTGCCCCGGATCGATGGCCTGCGGCGTCAGGATGGGATAGACCTCATTCTTGAAATAGCCGTCGAGAAAGCGGCGCTGCTTTTCCGACAGTTCGTCGTATTCCACGATGCGCACGCTGCGTTCCGCCAGCTGAAGGCGCAGGGTCTTGTTCCAGTGGGATTGCGCCCGCGCCGTGTGCAGCAGCACGCGGCGGCGTATTTCCGCCAGCTGGCGGGCGGGCGTCATGCGGTCCGGCGAGGCGTTGCTTGCGCCGCTGCGGTACTGGCGCAGGATGTTCGCCACGCGAACCATGAAGAATTCGTCGAGATTGTTGTAAAAAATGGCCAGAAACTTCAGCTGCTCCAGAAGGGGAAGGCCGGGCCTGAGCGCTTCCTCCAGTACCTTGAGATTGAAATCGAGCCAGCTGATTTCCCGGTTGAGGTAGAGGTTGGGGCAGGAGAGGTCCTGCATCTCTTCCAGGGAACAGGGTTGTTCCGGGTAGTGAAGGTTCGTCTTGGTCGGCATGGGGGGCTCCCTCTTTCTTTCGGCTGCATCATAGGAGGGGATTATGACGATGCTGTGACGGGCCCGGCCCCCGCGGGAATTCCGGGCCGTTTGATCCTGTTGCCATCGTTTGCAGGGCAGTACCGGGCCGCGTCTTCCGTATATTTTTCATCATGGCGCATGGACAGGCAAATTGCAATTCCCCGCCTTGCCTTGCGACGGGCTCGGTGGCATAGTGCGGCTATGCGCGCCATACTCCCATCCCATCCCGTCGAGACGGAATACGTCTGTGGCCGGCATCCGCTGGATGCCCTTCCCGAAGCGTCGCTTGCCGGGCATGCCGCGCTGGCGGCCCATCCCGACGACGCGGACATTCCCGATGACGAGGCCTGCTTCGCCCTCTGGGACAAATACGAGATGCTCGACAACGTGCGGGCGCATTCGCTGCTGGTGGCGCACATCGCCACGGAACTGGCGCGCCGGGCCGCGGCGGCGGGACGTCCCGTGCATGTGCCCGCGGTGCGGGCCTCCGCCCTGCTCCATGATCTGGCCAAGACCTACTGCATCCGGCACGGCGGCAGCCATGCCGTCCTGGGCGCGGGCTGGGTCATGGCCGAAACGCACAATCCCCTGATTGCCCAGGGGGTGCTGCTGCATGTGCACTGGCCGTGGGCCGTGCCCGTGCATGAGCCGGATCGCCTGTGCAGCCTGCCCTTCTTCGTCATCTATGCCGACAAGCGCTCCATGCATGATCGCTGCGTGTCCCTGGAGGAGCGCTTCCACGATCTGCTGGACAGGTACGGCAAGACGGAAAAGGCCCGTTCCGGCATTGCCGATTCCTGCCGGCAGGCCAACCTTATTGAACGCGCGCTTGAAGCGCATTTGGGGTGCCATCTTCATGAAGATTCTTTTGATAGCGGGCGGCTGGTCCACGGAGCGTGACGTTTCGCTTGCCGGTGCGCGCGGCATGGAAAGCGCCCTGCGCGAACGCGGGCATGACGTGACGTTCTTTGATTTGCGTGACGATTTCGATCGCCTGCTGGAAACGGCGCGCGCCCATGATTTCTGCCTGATAAACCTGCACGGCGCGCCCGGCGAGGACGGGCTGGTTCAGGCCATGCTCGAACAGGCCGGATGTCCCTATCAGGGGTCCGGCCCCGCGGGGTCCTTCCTTGCCCTCAACAAGGCCGCGGCCAAACAGATTTTCCGCATGGCCGGTCTGCCCACGGCCGACTGGGAATTCCTGCCCGTGCCGCCGCCGGACGGCTGGGAGCCGCGTCTGCCCTGGCCGCTGTTCGTCAAGAGCAATACGGGGGGCTCCTCCCTGCGGCTCGGCCGGGCCGCGGATCGGCGCGAACTGGACGCCCTGCTGGCGGAAATTTTCGCGGCGGGCGACAGCGCCCTGCTGGAACCGCAGCTGACGGGCCGCGAAGTGACCTGCGGGGTTCTGGGCGATCAGGCGTTGCCGCCCATTCTCATCGAACCGGCGGCCGGGGATTTCTTTGATTATACCAGCAAGTACGCCAAGGGCGGCGCGCGGGAAATCTGCCCCGCTCCCCTGCCGCGCGAGGTGCTGGACGAGGCGGGCAGGCTGGCGCTTGCCGCGCACAGGGCGCTGGGACTGGCGGGGTACAGCCGGACGGATTTCATCCTTTCGCCGGAAGGCCGTCTGACGCTGCTGGAAGTGAACACCCTGCCGGGCATGACCCCGACCAGTCTGGTACCGCAGGAAGCCGCCGTCCTCGGGATGGATTTCGGCGCCCTGCTGGAACGCCTCATGGAACTGGGGCTGGAGCGGCATCGCGCGCGGACGACGGCGCGTTGATCCTGTTTTTCGTCCCGGATGATTTCCCGGCCGGAAGCGCATTGCGCTTCCGGCCGTTTTTTTCGCGAAACGACAGGCCGTATGGTTTGAAACGCGCAGCGTTTCAAACTGAAATTGC
>CAJMRA010000141.1 GCA_905215675.1 uncultured bacterium
GTATGATTTGAGAGAGATGGGATGACCCAGCGGGGTGGCTTTTCCGTTTAGACGTGGGGCGTCCGGCGGGGGAAAGCAGGTGCAGCGTCAGCGGGCAGCGGCCGTCGGCAAGGCTCGGCGTGGCGCGGCAGCCGAAGCATTCCTGTAGTTTGACGGCCACATAGGGGCCGCCTTCCGCGCCGTAGACGACGGGATGCGTCCTGCCGGACGGGGCTGTCCAGTGGGTGGGCAGAAGGGCATCCAGACGACGGGACAGGGAGGACGGCACAAGGGCGCGCAGCGCCTGGGCAAGCGCGGCGGCGGGAAAGCGGCGGATGTCGGTTTCCTGTTCCAGAGCGGGGGCGAGCCAGCCTTCGAGATCGGCAAGCAGGGCCGCGTCCGAGATGTCCGGCCAGAGGTCTCCGTCAAGGCTGCGGGCCAGAAGTACCCGCTGTTGCCATTGCCGCAGCGTCTCCGTCCATGGAAGCTGATCGAGACCGCGACGGCGGAGATAGTCGCAGAACGCCAGGGCGGCGTCGGTGCCGTCGGGACGAGGCAGGGGAGCGTCGTCCAGCACGAGGGCGTCCAGCATGCGCCGACGCCGGGCAAGGAGGCGTCCCTCGTCGGTAACCTGAACGCTGTCCTCCGTACGGACGCGCGCGGCAAAGAGACGTTCCAGAGACGCGCGCGCGAGGGGGGCGGCCCGCCGGATGCGGGCCCGGCTGCGGGCGGCGTCGCCGCCGAGATCGGCAATGGCAAGACAGGCTTCCCGCGCAAGGGCGTCATCAAGGGGCAGGGTCGCGGCCTGCCCGCCGCGCAGGAGGTAGACGGCCTCCTGATGCTGTTCGCCGGTGCGCAGGGCGACGCGATCGGGCCAGGCGGCGGCCAGCAGCTGCCCGACGGCATCGTGCGGCGGTTCTTCCCGGGCGGGCGATGCCGGGGGAGGGCACAGGCGGGCCAGCCGCGCCGCCAGAGCCCGGATACGGGAGGAGCGGTTCCGCTGTTCCTGATCCAGAATGCGGCGGAGGTCGCTTTGCGCGCCGCCCCGATCCTCTTCCAGCAGGGCCGCCAGCAGGCAGGCCTCGGCGTGCAGGGCCGGGGGGGCCGTGAGCAGCATGCGCGCCGTGCGGGGATGCAGGGGCAAATCCGCCATGCGGCGGCCCAGCGGGGTCAGGTGGTCGCCGCCGTCGTCGCCGGTCAGGGCCTCCAGGGAGGCGAGGCAGCGCCGGGCGGCTTGCAATCGGGGGGCCGGCGGCGTATTCAGCCAGTGGATTTTTTCAGGAGGCGTACCCCAGCGCGCCGTTTGCAGAACCAGCGGCGCAAGATCGCTTTCCAGTATTTCCGGGCGGATGGCGGGACGGAGTCCGGCGGTTTCCTCCCGGGACCAGAGGCGCAGGCACAGGCCCGGCTGCGTGCGTCCCGCGCGTCCGGCCCGCTGATCGGCGGCCGCCAGCGAGACCCGTTCCGTGACGAGACGGGCCATATCCGCGGCCGTATCCCAGCGCGGACGGCGGCAGAGACCCGTATCCACCACAATGCGTATGCCTTCGATGGTCAGGGACGTTTCGGCAATGGAGGTGGCCAGCACAATCTTGCGCCGCCCTTGCGGCGCCGGTGCAATGGCCGCGTCCTGCTCGGCGGGTTTCAGATACCCGTAGAGCGGATGGATATCGGTATCCGGCGGAAGGCCGTTCTCCAGTTCCTCGGCGACGCGGGCTATCTCCGCCATGCCGGGCAGAAATACCAGAATGTCGCCCTGTTCCGCCCGCAGGGCGCTACGGACGACGGCGGCCGTGTGACGCCACAGGGCCGCCGGACCGACGGCGTCCGGCGGCGGGGGAAGGTAGCGCACGTCCACGGGACAGGAGCGCCCCTCGCAGCGCAGAATCGGACAGTCGCCGAGCAGGGAGGCCGCGCCTTCCGCGTCAAGCGTGGCGGACATGACCACAAGACGCAGATCCGGCCGCAGCAGGGAGCGGCTTTCGAGACTGAGCGCAAGCCCGAGATCCGCTTGCAGGGAGCGCTCGTGAAATTCGTCGAACAGAATGCAGGCCACGCCGGGCAGGGACGGGTCCTGCTGCAACAGGCGCGTGAGAACGCCTTCCGTGACGACCTCAAGGCGCGTCGCGGCGCTGACGGCGCTTTCCTGACGCATGCGGTACCCCACAAGACCGCCGACATTCTGGCCGAGCAGGCGCGCGGCGTAGCGGGCAAGGGCGCGCGCCGCCACCCGGCGCGGCTCCAGCAGGAGAATCCTGTTGTCGTTGCGCCAGTCGGCGTTCAGCAGCCAGAGGGGGATGCGGCTGCTTTTTCCCGCGCCCGGCGGTGCGCAGACCACGGCGCTGTCGCCGTCGGCAAGCGTTCCGAGCAGGGAAGGGCGCAGCGCGTCTATGGGCGCTGCCGGGAATGGAAAAGCCTGTGGCATGCGAACTCCGGTGGACCTGTTGCGGCTGCAAACCCGGCGCGGGGCGTCGCATGACAGGAACCATATGCTTTTTTTACTGGCAATCTGCTACGCTACAGTGTATTCAGAATTTTGACGCATCGCAACGTTAACAGGGTGTTGCATCATGAAGCTCAATACGAGCGGCATTATCGGGCAGAGTACCACGCTGGCCGATGTTTTCAAAATGCTGGCCAAAGTGGCGCCGACCGACAGCACGGTGCTTGTCACCGGGGAATCCGGTACCGGCAAGGAATTGCTGGTACGGGCCTTGCATGACAATAGTCGCCGCGCCGACAAGCCTTTTGTGCCCATCAACTGCGGGGCCATTCCCAAGGAGCTGCTGGAAAGCGAACTCTTCGGGCATGAAAAGGGGGCCTTCACCAATGCGCTCCGCTCCCGGGCAGGCCGTTTTGAGCTGGCGGACGGAGGAACCATTTTTCTCGATGAAATCGGGGAAATGGATCTGAGTCTGCAAGTCAAGATTTTGCGCGTGTTGCAGGAAAGGGAGTTTGAACGCGTCGGCGGCAATGTCTGCAAGGAAGTGGACGTGCGCATTGTGGCGGCGACCAACCGCGATCTGGAAGCGGAGGTGGCCGCCGGGCGTTTTCGCGAGGACCTGTTCTATCGTCTGAACGTCATTCCGCTGCACTTGCCGCCCCTGCGCGAGCGGGGCGGGGACGTCCTGCTGCTGTCGCGCTTTTTTCTGGATCGTTTCTGTCTCAAGAAGGAACGCCCGCCCCTGACGCTGGACCCGCAGGTGCGCAGCGTCTTCATGGCCTACCAGTGGCCCGGCAACGTGCGCGAGCTGGAAAATCTCATGGAGCGCCTCAGCATCCTTGTGGACGGCGACGTCGTGCATGTGGACGATCTGCCTGCCAAGGTGCTGGCGCAGGTGGGAGACGTCAGCCTGCTGCCGGAATCGCCCATGCCGGAACCGGAAGCGCCGTCGGCCGCCTGCGAGGTTTCGTCCGCCGGGACGACGGGGCCTTCCGCCGCCGCGGGAGACGCGCCCTGTCCGCCGCCGTCCGCCGGTTCCGGGAATACGGCTGCTCCGGCGGCTGGACAGGAAGGCTTCCTCTGGCCTACGCTGCAAACGATGAACGAGCACGGCGGCAACCTGAAGGACTTTCTGGACGCCGTGGAAATGCGCCTGATCAACGAGGCCCTGCAACGGGCGGACGGCGTCAAGAATCAGGCGGCGGAGCTCCTGGGTATCAAACGCACCACCCTGATTGAGAAGTTGAAGAAAAAAGGCGTGTAATGCGCCCATGCTGCAGAGGTATGCCTTCATGAACAGCAGACAACGCCGACAACAGGACCGCAATGATTGTGCGCGGCCCGCATCGGATGCCCTGACACGCGGGCGCGATGGCGTCATGGAGCGCCTGGCGCGCAGCGCCGTGAGCGCCGTTCTTCTGAGCGCGACCTGCGTCGGCCTTTTGTGTTCGTCGCCTGTCATGGGCGCGGATGCGGGCGGCTTCGGCGCTCGTGTCGTCGATGGGCAAAGTCTGTACTCCCCTGTCAATACGGGCGGTCCGTCGGACTGGCCCGTCAAGGGCGGGCTTTCCACGCAGGAGGCCGTTCCCGGCGGACAGGCTGCTCCCGTGCCGGGCAACGCGGGCCGGGCGCAGGCGCCCGCCGTGCCTCCGATGCCCGCGCCGGCCATGTCCGGGAGCGGCGAGCCCTCTCCGGCCGCGCCCGCGCCCCTCATGCCCGCTCCCGCCATGCCGGGGACGGTGGAACCGTCGCCCGCGCCGCTGCCCGACGCTCCGGCTCCGGGCATGCCCGCGACGCCCGCCGCGCCGCCGTCGGCTCCGGCCGTGCCGCCCGTTCCGGCATCCGGGGACAGCGGGGCCAATGCCGCCGCGGCCGATTTCCTCAATGCCGCGCCCCCGGAAGACAAGAAGGATGCCAAGACGGATCCCGGCGTCATCTACGTGGACGAGAAGGGCAATCCCGTCCCCAAGCCGCTTGAACCCGACAAGATGATGGCCGAGGCGCAGGAACTCATGGACAGCGGGCAATTCGCGCATGCGCTGCCCATTCTGCGGGAGATCAAGGAAATACCGACCATCTCCAAGAACATGCGGCTTGAGGCGCTCTACATGATCAGCGACTGCGTGTGGGCGCTGTACAAGGACAAGCCGCTGGAAGGCTACGACGAACTCATGGCCACGACGGCGGAAGCCCTCAACGCCGATTTGCGCTATGAGCGCGCGCCGTCCGCCATGCTGCGCCTGGGGCGCATCAATCTGGCCGTCAACGACGTCAACGGCGCGGGGGCGCATATCATGGCCCTGTACCGTCGTTATCCGTCGTATCCCGAAGTGGCCGCGGGGCTGACGGAACTCGGCAGGGCGCAGCTCCGGCACGAAATGAACGAGGAGGCCGTGCATTCCTTCAGCCTCGTTCTGGACAAGTATCCCGAAAGCGCCTCGCTCGAAAAGGCGTCCATGGGGCTTGCGCAGGCGCTGTACAACCTGAAGCGCCATAACGACACGCAAACCATCCTCGACTTCGTCAACAAGCGCTGGCCGCGCTGCTATCTCGACGACGTGAGCTTCCTGCTCATGCAGGCCGCCAATGCGCGCGCGCTGGGCAAGGACGAGACGGCCCGCGAACTGCTGTGGCTGTATCTCAATCTGGAGCCCAAGCGGGAGGGCAACGACGCCCTGCTGCTGTCCATGGCGGACATGTACGCCACGCACAAGGACTGGCCCGCGGCAACGGTGCTGTACCAGCAGCTGGTGCGGCACTGGCCCGATGCGGATCCGACCATCACGGCCCGGATGCGTCTCGGCGAAAAGGGGCTGTATGACGCGCCGATCACCTATGACGTCATGACCTCCGTGTTCGGGCAGCCGAGCGATCCCGGTATCGAGCAGCTGTATCTTCGTCTGGCGGAAGCCTCCAGGATACAGCCTTCGGCGGTGATTTCCCGTCTCAAGTATGCCATGTGGCTGCTGTGGGACAAGCACTATACCGAGGCCATGGGCAAGGCGGCGGATTTCGTGGACATGTATCCCGATCATCAGGACGTGCCGCAGGCCCGCGACGTCATCTGGGCGGCGTTCCAGAAAGAACTGGCCAATTCGCTGGCCGAGCAGAACTACGGGCGTATCCTGCTGCTGTGGAACGGCTTTCCGCTGGTGCGTCAGCGTTACGGACCCATCGACTCCACCATGCGCTACGCCCTGGCGCAGGGCTACAAGGAGCGCGGCGACGACGCCCGCTATCTGGGTCTGATAAGCGAGTTTCTCAAATCGCCCAAGGACCCCCGGTACGGGGAAATGGCCTTTGCGGAATACTTCAACCGCTACATCAAGGCCGGAGCCTGGGAGAAGATTCTCGAACTGGCCCAGCTTGTCCACTCGTGGGATATGAGTCCCGGTCTGCGCCTGCAACTGGATTACGCCATGGCGCTGTCGGCCCAGAATCTCAACCGGGACGAGGCGGCGCTCGCCATGTGGCGGCAGATTGCCCGGCGGCCGGAATTCCCCCTGTACCAGCGGGCCTACGCCACCTATTATCTGGCGCGGGATGCGGCCAACCCCAATCATCCCGACGTGCACGCCGCGTATACCTACTACAAGCAGGTGCTGGATCTCTTCACCCAGCTGGAGAACGAACGCTCGGACAAGTCTGATCCCCTGCGAATCAAGGAAGCCATCGCCGCCCTTATGGATATCTGCGAAGTGGCCAACAGGCTGCCCGAGGCCCTGGAATGGGTGGATCGCTATCGCGCCTATGTGCCGGACGCGTCGTCGCCGGATTATCCCGGACTGCGCTACCGTGAGGCGCGGTTGTACCGCAAGCTGGGCGATACGGCCCGCGCCCGCGCGCTGCTGGAAGATCTTGTGGCCAAATTCCCCAATTCGCCCTTCGGGCAATCCGCGGCCACGGAATTGCGATCCTTCGAGGTGTCGCGCGACTTGCAGAATTATCTCGGCGGCCAGAGCGAAACGGGCTCCAGAACGCCGGGGAGCTGATACGCCCCGCGGATGCCGGAAAGCGCCGCATGGAGCGGGAATGCGCCGCGTCGCCCGATTGACGCGGCGTTCCCGTCCCTCCGGGTTCCGTCCCGTACCGGACGGGACAGGGCCGGGGAAAGACGGCTTGGAGCGTTTCACCTTTGAAAAAGGTGAAACGCGAGGCGGCGGCACAGCGCCGCC
>CAJMRA010000142.1 GCA_905215675.1 uncultured bacterium
GACCCCTTTTTGCGCGAGCAAAAGGGGTCCCCCCTCCCCCAAAAAACATACACCCATTTCCGGTGAAGGGGGGCGGGCGGAGGAGGGGGATTACTTTTTCACGGACACCCAGTCGGTGAGAGGAGCCATGCGCTTGAGCATGTAGCCGCGGCTGGCGGAGCCGGAGGCGAGGTCATCGAAGTCGCCGCCGAGGCGATAGACGCGCCAGTCGCCTTCGGGGAGTTGCCTGTTGGCGAGGGCGAGTTCGAGGGCGTTTTGGGTTTCTTCCGGGGTGCAGAAGAGGGGGAAGTCGTGCATGAGAGGATCGAGGACGACTTCCGAGCCGCTGGCGAGATCGATGATGTAGTTTCCGGGGGCGAAGGTATAGGCGGTTGTGCAGGGGGCTTTGGAGGTTGCGGGCGGGGTGGTGGAGGCGGCGCAGCCCGTCAGCAGACAGGCGCACAGCAGGGGCAGAAGCAGGGGGCGGAGGGGATGAAGCATGGCGTGTGCTCCTTGGAGTTATCCGTGTCTGGCCATTGCCTGAAGGCGGGCAATGCGTTCTTCCAGCGGGGGATGGGTACTGAACAGGCGGGCCATACTGCCGTTGCCGAACAGGGGCGTGACGATGAACATCTGTTCGGTGCTGGGGTTGCCCTGATGCATGGGGATCTGGCCGCTGGCCTGTCCCAGGCGGTGCAGGGCTCCGGCGAGCGCCAGCGGCTGGCCGCAGAGGGCGGCGCCGGTATCGTCGGCAAGGTATTCGCGGGAGCGGGAGATGGCCATCTGGATAAGGGATGCGGCAATGGGGGCGAGGATGGCCAGAGCCAGCGCGGCAAGGGGATTGCTGCCGCCGTTTTCGTCGCGGTTGCCGCCGAAGATGGCGCTGAACTGGAGGATATTTGCCAGGGTGACGATGGCGGAGGCCATGACGCCGGCAATGGTCTGGATGAGAATGTCGCGGTTGACGATATGGCCGATCTCGTGGGCGATGACGCCGCGCAGTTCCTGGGGGCTGAGCAGACGCATGATGCCGTCGGTCACGGCGACGACGGCGTTGTCGGGATTTCTGCCTGTGGCGAAGGCGTTGGGGGCTTCTTCGGGGACGATGCAGACGCGCGGCTTGGGGATGCCGGCGCGGGCGGCCAGTTCTTCGACTATCTGGTGGAGATAGGGGGCTTCCTCGGGGGCGAGCTCGCGGGCGTTGTACATGGAGAGGACGATCTTGTCGGAGAACCAGTAGCTTCCCACATTCATGATGAGGGCGAGCCCGAAGGCGAAGATGACGCCCGTACGGCCGCCGAGGAGGCCGCCGAGGATGATGATGATGGCGGAAAGCAGGGCCAGCAGCATTACTGTCTTGAGTTGGCTTGTCATAAACGTGTCGCTCCTTTATGAAGGGGGCAGGTATGTCGTGGCAGGGGGGCTTTGCGTTCCGCGGGGGGCGGTCGCGGTTTCCGGTAATGGATATTCGGCCCCGAAGCTACATAAAAATAGGGTTCTTCCGGCGCAAAGGCAAGGGAGGGGCGACGGAGGGCGAAACGGGGATGTGCGCGGGGCGAAAGCCCCGGGCGGCTTTCATTTTTTTATTTGGCAATAATTTTAGGGAACTGTAAATAATTTGCCACAGAAATACGCAAATTTTTTTGTGTGGGTGGTTGACTTTTTGTTAGATTATTCACAAGATGTCTTCAGACATTAACGCGGCGGCGTACGCTGCTGGTGTTTGCTCAACAACAACATGGAGGATTGCGCAATGTCCAAACTGGTTCCCCCTCATGGCGGTAAGGGCCTGGTCTGCTGCTTGCTGGAAGGCAAAGCCCTCGAAGACGAGAAGAAAAAAGCCGAAGGCCTGAAGAAGATCGAGATTTCTTCCCGCGCCAAGGGCGACCTTATCATGATGGGCATTGGCGGCTTCTCGCCCCTGAATGGCTTCATGAACAAGGCCGACTGGAAGAGCGTGTGCGAAAAGATGCTCCTGTCCGACGGCACCTTCTGGCCCGTGCCGGTGACCCTGGATGTGTCCGCCGCCGACGCCAAGGAACTGAAGCCCGGTCAGGAAGTGGCCCTTGTGCGCAAGGGTGAAATCATGGCCACCATGAAGGTCGAAGACATCTACGAGATGACTGAGGCCGACAAGAAGTGGGAATGCGAACTGGTGTTCAAGGGCGAAGGCCCCGACTCCGAAAAGTTCTGGGAAGTGGCTCCCAGCGATCACCCCGGCGTGAAGATGGTTCTTGCGCAGCAGGAATACAACATCGGCGGCCCCGTGAAAGTGCTGTCCCAGGGCGAATTCCCCGAAAAGTTCCCCGGCGTGTACATGACGCCCGCTCAGCTGCGCGCCAAGATGGACGAACGCGGCTGGCAGAAAGTGGCTGCCCTGCAGCTGCGTAACCCCATGCACCGCTCGCATGAATATCTGGCCAAGATCGGCATCGAAGTGTGCGACGGCGTGGTGATCCACTCCCTCGTGGGCTCCCTGAAGCCCGGCGACATTCCGGCCGAAGTGCGCGTGAAATGCATTGACACCCTGGTCGACAAGTACTTCGTGAAGGACTTCGTCATCCAGGCCGGCTATCCTCTGGACATGCGTTATGCCGGTCCTCGTGAAGCCCTGCTGCACGCCACCTTCCGCCAGAACTACGGTATCAACAACCTGCTGGTGGGCCGCGACCACGCCGGTGTGGGCGACTTCTACGGCATGTTTGAAGCTCAGGAAATCTTCCGCAAGATTCCTCAGCCCGCCGAAGACGGCAAGCGTCTGCTTTGCCAGCCGCTGAACATCGACTGGACCTTCTACTGCAAGAAGTGCGACGGCATGGCCTCCATGCGCACCTGCCCGCACGGCAAGGAAGACCGCGTCATCCTGTCCGGTACCAAGCTGCGCAAGATGCTGTCCGAAGGCGCGGAAGTGCCGGATCATTTCGGCCGCGAAGAAGTGCTCGCCATCCTGCGCGAATACTACTCCAGCCTGACCGAAAAGGTCGAAATCAAGATGCAGCGTGCCGCTTCCGGCAGCACCATGTAATCTGTTTCAAGCGTATTCAAGGGGGGATGTCCTTCGGGGCATCCCCCCTTTTTTTGTGTCTTGCGGGCGGAAGCGTCGCATTTCGGCATGCGTGTCGGAAATGCGGCGCTTTTCTATTGGGCATTTTCAGTTTGAAACGTGCTGCCTTTCAAAACATACGGCCTGCCATTTCGTGGAAAAAGCGCGGTTTTTCCGCGCAGTTCGGGCCTGGCGCGCGGCCCCGCCGCCTCGCGTTTTTCCTTTTTCCAAGAAAAAGCGCTCTATGGCGTACTCTTTGCAACAGTAAGGACGGCAGAGCTGTCTCTGTTGGATTGCCGACTGTGCTGACCTTTGCCAACATGGTGCAATCAAAGGAGTTTTTTATGCAAGACGCAGTCTATAGCAGCCTCTTCGGCGCGTTGACGACAGAGCATCGTCTGAATTTCATCGCCAATAATTTGGCGAACGCCAATACCATCGGCTACAAGCAGACCCAGTTGTCCTTCAAGGACACCATGGCTTATTACGCGCACGATGAAATTCGGGAACCTCTCATGCACTTGCGATCCAAGCCGCTGTTCCCCGAGCCGAAAAACATGGTGCGGCCGCGTATCGGCGTATCCCGGACGGACTACACGCAGGGATCGATGCAATTCACGGGCGACCCTCTGGATATTGCCATCAGCGGCGAGAACGCCTTTTTCCGGGTGGGGACGCCCACAGGCAACTATTTGACGCGCAGCGGGCATTTTGTCCTGAGCGGCGACGGCATGATTATGACGCCGGAAGGGTGGCCGCTGCTGGGCATGGGCGGCAATATCATGGTGCCTCCGGGGACGCGGTCGCTGGCGGTCAGCGAAGACGGCACCGTACAGGCGGACGGGGTGGCCATCGAGCAGATTGCGCTGGTGAGCGTGGATAATCCCCAGAATCTGGAAAAGCTCGGCCGCAATCTTTACCGCAACCGTACCAATGTGGACGTGGCCGAAGAAGACGCCTACGCGCTCGGCGCGCGGGTGGAACAGGGCTACGTGGAAAAGGCCAACGTCAATGTGGTGACGGAAATGGTCAACATGATTGAAGTGCAACGGCAGTTCGAGGCCTATCAGAAAGTGATGCAGTCCATTGATTCGCTTGATCGGCAGGCCAATGAAAAAATAGGTAAGCGCCAGGCGTAACGGCATGGCGGTACCGTGAAGCGACGCCCGTCTCATGCGTCCGGCACGGTCGCGTTTCTTTTTTACCGGGATGCACGCCGCCCTGTGCGGCAGGCGTGCGGCAAGCGCGACAGCGCGAGGAGTATTGCCTTATGATGCGTTCTTTGTGGACCAGCGCCACCGGCATGGTGGCGCAGCAGCTCAATATCGACGTTATTTCCAACAACCTTGCCAACGTGAATACCACGGGCTTCAAAAAGAGCCGCGCCGAGTTCGAAGACCTCATGTACCAGACCATGAAGGTGGCCGGCGCCATTACGGAAGGGGATACGACCCTGCCCGTGGGCATTCAGGTCGGCATGGGCGTGCGTCCGACGGCCGTGCACAAGTTCTTTACCCAGGGCGACTTCCAGAATACGGGCAACCCTCTGGATGTGGCCATTGAAGGCGACGGCTTCTTCCAGGTCGATGTCAACGGCGAACTCATGTATACCCGCTCGGGCTCCTTCAAGCTCAATCAGGACGGCACCATTGTGACGAGCAACGGCTACATTTTGCAGCCTGAATTTGCCGTGCCGGAAGAAACCAAGGAAATTTCCATTTCCGCCAACGGCCATCTGGCCGCGCTGGACGCCAACGGCGAAGAAATCGCCGCGGCCGAAATTCCCTTGTATACCTTCATCAACCCGGCCGGTCTTGATGCGCGGGGACGGAATCTCTACACCCCCACGGAAGCGTCGGGCGACGAACTGGAAGGCATTCCCGGGGAAGATAACGTGGGTACGCTGGCGCAGGGCTTCCTTGAAATGTCCAACGTCGAAGTCGTCGATGAAATGGTGAACATGATCGTGGGACAGCGCGCCTACGAAGTGAACTCCAAGGCCATCCAGACGTCCGACAGCATGCTGGGAACGGCCGTGCAGCTCAAGCGTTCGTAACGGGAGCGGTTTTCCTGCCGTCGCAACGTCCGGGCGGCGGATTGTGTTTTGTGTCTTGCAGAGAGGTATGCGCATGCTTTTACGTTCGTTGCGGAGTGTGTCTGTTCGTCATGGCGGCGTTTTTTCGCGGTGCTGCGGCACGGCGGGGGAGCGCATCCTGTGGCGTTACGGCGCGCGCCTGATCGGAAGCGCATTTCTCTGGGCGCTGCTCTGTGCCTGTCTGGTCATGGGACCGCAGGCGCGCGCGGCGCTGGCCTGGAGCAGCAGCAGCGTTGTGGGCGGAACGTTTCAGGACGGAGAGCGCAACTACCGTCAGCCTTCGGTGGCGCAATCGCTGCAAGGCGGCGAGCGGCGGGGCATTCTCCTGCCGGAAGACGCCCACAATCCGCGCAAGAACAAGATTCGCACGGCCCTTGCCGACAATGCCGTCCCGCTGGCAAAGCCGGGGGCGACCGCCGTTCTGGAGCCGGAAGACTGGCGCATCAAGGTGCGCAATGCCGCCATTGCCCGCGGCGATCAGGTCCTTCTGGGCGATATCGGCGAGCCGCTCGGGCAGATGTCGCCGGAGCGCTGGCAGGCGCTGTCCACGCAGCCCCTGTGGCCCGCTCCCGCCGAAGAGGGCAAACCGATGCAGATCAGCCGTTCGCGCTTGTCGCTGGCCCTGCGTCAGGTGCTGGGCAAGGAAGTGAGCGGGCGCTGCATCCTTCCTTCGTCGCTGGTCATCCAGCGGGGAGGGCTGCTGTTCACGGAGGATGATTTGCGGGATTACGTCATCCGCAGTCTTGGCCCTCATCTTGCAGCCATGCCCGGGCAGGCCGAGCTGACGGATTTTCGTCTGCCGGAATATATTTTCCTGAGCCATTCGCAGCAGCGGGTACAGCTGGAAGTGGGCAAGCTCTCTCCCGGACGCGTGACGCTGCGGTTTGCCGTACAGGAGGCGGACGGGACTGTCATCCGGCGTGTTTCCGGTCTGGCAAATCTGGTTCTCTGGGTGACGCTTCCGGCGGCGGCGCGGCCGCTGAACAAGGGCGAGAACCTGAGCCCCGACGCGGTGACGTTCATCCGTTTCAACGTCTCGCAGCTGCGCGGCGTACCGTGGGACGGTCAGGGCGGTCCGTGGCAGACCACGCGCAGCCTGACGACCGGCGATCCCATTTTGCAGAGCGATCTGGCGAGCCAGCTCATGGTGCGGCGCGGCGATGTGGTGAAGCTGATCTTCAAGCGCGGCAACGTGCAGATGGAAACGCACGCCGAAGCCCTGAGCGACGGCGAACCCGGCGGCACCATCGCCGTTCGTAATCTGCAAACCAAGAAACAGGTTTACGGCATCGTGCAGGACGGCAATACCGTCATTATTCGCTAGAGCGTTGCACCTTTGAAAAAGGTGAAAACGCGAGGCGGCAGCACAACGCCGCCCGGCCCGAAGGGAGCGGAAAAACCGTATTTTTTCCGCGAAACGACAGGCCGTATGGTTGGAAACGCGCAGCGTTTCAAACTGAAATTGCTCTAA
>CAJMRA010000143.1 GCA_905215675.1 uncultured bacterium
GCCTGTGTCCCCTCTGAAAAAGCGCGTTGGGGGAAGGATGGGGGGCCTGGGGGGAGAATTACGGGAACGCCTTTCCTGCGGAAAGGCTGGGCCCCTTGTGCGCTAGCCAAGGGGGTTTCCTTCCCCCCAGAAGAACAATTTAGTTAAACACGCCTAATGCGTGATGACGGTCCCCATCATTTTGGCAAAGGCCCCGATCCATGCGGGATGGGCGGGCCATGCGGGGGCCGTGACGAAATGTTCATGTACCACGGCATTGCTCATGCCCGCGTCGGGTTCGGCCCAGACGGCTCCCGCGCCTTCCACGTCCGGCTTGACGGCCGTGTAGCAGGTGCAGGTATGTCCCTTGAGCACACCGGCGGACACCAGCAGCTGAGGCCCGTGGCAGATGGCGGCAATGGGCTTTTTGGCGGCGTCGAATTCGCGCACGATGTCCAGCACGCGGGCATTGAGGCGCAGATATTCGGGAGCGCGTCCGCCGGGCACGCACAGGCCCGCGTAATCGGCCGTGTTCACCTTGTCGAAATCGTAATTGATGGCGAAATTATGGCCGCGCTTTTCGGAATAGGTCTGATCGCCCTCGAAATCGTGCACGGCCGTACGCACGAAATCCCCGGCCTTTTTGCCCGGGCAGACGGCATGCACTTCGTAGCCCAGCATCTGCAACATCTGAAAAGGCACCATGGCTTCATAATCTTCCACGAAGTCGCCCACAAGCAGCAGAACCTTTTTCATTATTACAATCCTTTTGTTGTTGTCACCGATAGAGCGTTTCACCTTTGAAAAAGGTGAAACGCGAGGCGGACGACGCAAGCGCCGCCCGCCTTCATGGTAAGTCCGTTCCCCGGAAAGGGAAGGCGCAGGTCGAAAAAATCCCCTTCCGGCGCGACAGCCCGGACAGCATCAGGTCTAAAGCAATTTTAGTTTGAAACGCCCTAATCCACAATCGTCACGGGGATGCCGGGGGCAAGGCGGATCATGCCGTCCACGACGATCCGGTCGCCCGCTTCCAGCCCGGCGTCCACGGCGCAGCGCGTGTCGAACTCGAACAGCACCTTGACGGGCACGGTTTCGGCCTTGCCGTCGGCGTTGATCCGATAGACATAGGTGCCGTCGCGTCCGGCCTGCACCGCCACGGAGGGCAGCACCAGCGCGTTCTTTTCGATACCGAGCGGCAGCAGCACGTTGACGAACTGGCCGGGCCAGAGGCGGCGCTGCTCATTGGCAAAGGTGGCGCGCAGGCGGATGGTGCCGGTGCGGGTGTCCACCTCGTTTTCCACCAGCGTCAGTTCTCCCTGTTCGGGATCGCCGCCCAGCGGCGTTGCCGTTACGGCGACGGGGCCTTCCGCCCGCCGTTCAAAGATGGTGGACAAATTGTGTTCGGGCACGGAGAAGACCACATAGCAGGGGGTTATGGTATGGATGGTCAGCAGGGGCGTCTCCGCGTTTTCCTTGACCATATTGCCCTTGTCCACGGACAGCGAACCCACGCGCCCGCCTATGGGAGCCGTCAGCGTGCAGTAGCTGACCTGAAGGGCCGCGCTGTCCACGGCCGCGGCGTCGGACTGCACGGTCCCCTTGAGGGCCGCCGCTTCCGTGGCCGCGGCCTCGTAGGCTTCCCGGCTGACATAACCGTTCTTGACGAGCGCCGCATAACGGCGCATGTCGTCGCGGGCCTTGGCCAGCTGGGCGCGGGACTTGGCCAGCAGGGCTTCCTTTTCGCGCAGCTGCGCCACAAAGGGACGATCGTCCAGACTGATCAGGGTCTGTCCTTCGCTGACGTCCTGCCCTTCGGTGAAATGGACCTTGACGATTTCCCCGGTCACGCGCGACACGACCCCCACCGAAGCGGACGCCTTGACGTTGCCCACAACCTGCAACACGCGCGCGGCATCCGTCCGCACGGCCTGCTCCACGCGCACCCGCGGGGCCTCCGCCTGTCGCGGTCCCTTCTTGTCGTCGGAACATGCCGCCAGACACAGGGCCAGCAGCATGCACGCCAGAAGGCGGACGCGACCTGTCTGTTCTCCCATGAGATACCTGCCTTTTTTCTACCACAAACATATGCGCGGGAAGCCGTCAAGTCCGCCGCGTCCCGCGCCTTTCCGGCCGTTTCCCGGTAACTTCCCGCCCGGCGGCCCGCGCAGACCGCCCGGAGACGGCGCGGAACGGCCGCCGTCCGCCTTTCAAATGCGAATGATTCCGAAGAAAACGGCTCTGTTGTTGACGCTACGGCCGCGAGAAAGTACATAGGGGGGCAGTTGTCGCAACCGGGCCGCAACATGCCCGCGCAGGACGCAGAGAGACATCCCGCTTCGGGCGGGTTCAGGAGGAGACATTGGCAAAAAACCACGCGTTGCAGCAATGGCGGACGGAAGACTCCATCGAGCTTTACGGCATTCGCAACTGGGGGGCGGGCTATTTCAGCGTCAATGACAAGGGGGATGTCGTCATCTGCCCCGACGGCCCGGAAGGCCCCCATATCCCCATTACGGAAATCATCGCGGGACTTCAGGAACGCGGCTACGACATGCCCGTGCTTCTGCGGGTGGAAAACATTCTCGATTCCCGTATTTCCAGCCTGCACAAGGCGTTCCGCAAGGCCATTTCCGAGCTGAATTACCGCGGACAGTACCGCGGCGTCTTTCCCATCAAGGTCAATCAGCAGCAGCAGGTCGTGGAAAAAATCGCCCAGTTCGGCGCTCAGTATCATCACGGGCTGGAAGTGGGCTCCAAGGCCGAACTCATCGCCGCCGTGGCCATGATGCGCGATACGGAAGCCTGTCTCATCTGCAACGGCTACAAGGACGAGGAATTCGTCGATCTCGGGCTTCAGGCCCAGCGCCTCGGCTTCAATGTCTTTTTCGTGCTGGAAATGCCGAGCGAACTGGAAATCGTGCTGGAGCGAAGCAAGGCGCTCGGCGTGCGTCCCCGCATAGGGGCCCGCGCCAAGCTGGCTGTCAAGGCGGGCGGCCACTGGACGGACTCCGGGGGGGAACGCTCCACCTTCGGACTTTCCGTGGCGCAGATTGTGGACGTGGTGGACACGCTCAAGGCGCACGACATGCTCGACTGCTTCCGCCTGCTGCACTACCATCTCGGATCGCAGATTTCCAATATCCGCGACATCCGCAAGGGTGTCATGGAGGGAGCGCGGCTTTACTGCGGCCTTGTGAAGGAAGGCGCGCCCATGGGCTACCTTGATCTCGGCGGCGGCCTTGCCGTGGACTACGACGGCACGCATACCAATTACGTTTCTTCCCGCAACTACTCGGTAAGCGAATACTGCACCGACGTCATCGAAGCCGTCATGAGCATTCTTGATGCCGAAAATGTGGAGCATCCCCACATCATCACGGAATCGGGACGCGCCACGGTGGCCTATTATTCCGTCCTGCTGTTCAATATCCTCGACGTCAGCGTCGTGGAGGAAGTACAGCTGCCGGAATCCCTGCCCGAGGACACGCCCGAACCGGTACAGAACCTGCGCGAGGTACTGCATTCCATCAGCCTGCGCAATTTGCAGGAATGCTATAACGACGCCATCTATTACCGGGACGAAATGCGGCAGCTCTTTTCCGCCGGGCGCGTCAGCCTGCGGGAACGGACGCTGGCCGAACGTTTCTTCTGGGCCATCATCATGAAAATCGCCGAGGAAAAGCGCAAGCTCAAGAATGTTCCCCGCGACTTGCAGGATATCGACGTCAGCCTTGCCGACATCTACTACGGCAATTTCAGCGTGTTCCAGTCCCTTCCCGATTCCTGGGCCATTGATCAGGTCTTCCCGATCATGCCCATTCACCGCCTGCACGAATTCCCCTCGCGGCAGGGCATCATCTCGGACATCACCTGCGATTCCGACGGACGCATTGATCAGTTCATCGATCCGCAGGGCATGAAGCCGACGCTCGACCTCCATCCCCTGCGCGAAGGCGAGGAATACTATCTCGGCGTCTTCCTCGTGGGCGCGTATCAGGAAACCCTCGGCGATCTGCACAACCTGCTGGGCGATACCAACGTGGTTTCCATCCGCACCAACCCCGACGGCACCTTTGAATATGTCCGCGAAATTCGCGGCGACTCCGTCGGCGACATTCTGGGCTACGTGGAATATGAACCGCGGCGCATCGTCGAGGACCTGCGTTCCATTGCCGAACAGGCCGTGCGCTCCGGGCGCATTACCGCCAGCGAACGCTTTTCCGTATTGCAGGCCTTTGAGGACGGCCTGCGCGGCTATACCTATTTCGAGCGCTGATTCCCGCGCGCGCAACCGCGCCCGCCGGAACGACAGGAGGGAAAGAAGGCCGATCTTCTTTCCCTCTCTTTTTTTGCAATTTCAGTTTGAAACGCGGTGCGCTTCAACCCCTGCGTCCTGTCGTTTCCCGAAAAAAATTCAGTTTTTACGCTTAGTTGCTAATCTGATCAAGTCCGTGTTTTCGCCGCCCGCACTTGAAAAAAAACGTTTGCGCAGGTATCATGGCCGTGTTTCACCTCCCGTTTCGGGAGCGCGCCGCCCCCGGTCCCACGGGGCCGTTGCGGGAAATTCCGGCGTTTTATTAACTAATAGTTACTATTACCTGAGGAAACATGAAAAAAACGCTCTGCGTCGCCGCCGCCATGATCATGCTCGGTCTGGGAGTCGGTCTCGCGTCGGCCGCCGAACCCGGCCCGCTGGCCGACGCCATTGCCCGGCAGATTGCCACCGCGCCGGACACCATCGACATGCAGCAGGCTCCCGGCTACCTCGGCATTCCCGGAGGGCCGCAGACCAACATGATCCTTGCCTTCTGCTGGGCCCTCTGGGTAGGCTGGATTTTCTCCACGGTCGGCGCGTTCGGCGGCGTGATGGCCGGCGTGGGGCACATGAGCGTGCACGGTCTGGGAGCCTACGCCAAGTCCTTCGGCAAGACGCCGCTCAACAAGACCATCACCGACTCCGTGCGCGCCTCCAACCAGATGCTGGCCGGTCTGTCCGCGGCGCTCAGTACCTTCAGCTATTACCGCCTGAAGCGTATCGTGCTGCCGCTGGGCATTGCCCTTGGTCTGGGCTCCATTCTCGGGGCCTTCATGTCCGTCAAGCTGACGGCGGGCAAGCTGAACTTCTCCTCCTATCAGGGCTATTTCGGCCTGTTCGTCCTGCTGCTGGGCTGCTATCTGATCTGGGAAACCTCCCCCGCCGGACAGCGTTCCAAGGCCAAGGCCAAGGAAGCCGCCAAGGCCTTTGAAGCCGCCGTCAAAAACAAGGGGACCAGCGCGACCGAAACCGGCGTGCGCCTGCGCGGCCTCAGCCTGACGCGCTGCGTCTTCACCTTCTGCGGCGTCGAATTCTCCTTTAATCCGCTGCTTCCCTTTGTCGGCGGTATCGTCATTTCGTCCATTGCGGCCTTTCTGGGCGTGGGCGGCGGTTTCCTGCTGGTGCCCTTCCTGACCAGCATCACCCAGCTGCCCATGTATCTGGCCGCGGGCACCTCCGCGCTGGCCGTGCTGGTGAGCATGATCACAGGCATCACCACCCTGATGCTGCACGGCGTCACCGTTGACTGGTCGCTGGTAAGCCTCGAACTTGCGGGCATCGCGGTCGGCTCGCTGGTGGGCCCCTATACGTCCCGCTTCTTTTCGGATATCTGGCTGAAGCGCCTCTTTATTGTGCTGGCCCTCTATGTGGGGACCGACTACGTGCTGCGCGGCTTCTTCAACTACCGCATCTTCGGCTAGAGCATTTTATCTTTGAAATGAGTTGAGGGTTGAGATTCAGGGGGAGGGGCGTGCCCCTCCCCTCGTCCCGTCCCTTCCCCGGCGCTTTTCGACAGGGCGCGGGAGCCCGCGGCAGGCATCAGCTTGCCCCTCTCGCCTCCGCCGGAACGGCAGCCGGAGAGAAACGCGCCCGGAGACACTGCAACCCACGTTCGCCATGTTTTCGCCGACTTCGCTCATCGCCCGCCTTGATCCCTGGTGCATCGCCCCCTATCGCTGGTTGCCGGACTCGCCGGAAGCGTCGTTTTTTCTCGGTACCTTTCTGCTGGCGGCGCAGGCCGCGCTGCTCGGGCTGCTGACCCTGCGTCTCGGCGTCCGCATGCACGCCGGACGCCTGCGCTCGCTGCGCGACGACATGACGCGCTATCACAAACTCGGCGAACGCGCGTTGCGGGAACAGGGCAAGGAAACATTCAAGGCCGTCAACCGGCAGGCGCACGAAGCTTTCGGCTACTATTTTTCCCTGAACGGCGCGCTCTGGGTGGCGTCGCTCTGGCCCGTGCCGCCGGTACTCGCATGGATGCAGCTGCGCTTTCTTGAGGCAAGCCCCACGCTGCCCTTTGCCCTGCCCCTGTTCGGCGTACAACCGGGTTATGTATTCTGGTTCATTCTCTGTTACATTCCGGCCCGCCTGCTGGTGGGACGCTGCCTGCCGCCCATGAGGTGCGATGCGGACGCGACGGACGCGCCGCCCGGCCAGAAATAAGCGGAAAAGCCGCCCTTTTTCCGCGAAACAACAGGCCGTATGGTTTAAAACGCGCAGCGTTTCAAACTGAAATTGCTCTAGAGCGTTTCACCTTTGAAAAAG
>CAJMRA010000144.1 GCA_905215675.1 uncultured bacterium
TTTTCCGCGAAACGACAGGCCGTATGGTTTGAAGCGCGCAGCGTTTCAAACTGAATTTGCTCTAGAGCGTTTCACCTTTGAAAAAGGTGAAACGCGAGGCGGCAGCACAGCGCCGCCCGGCCCGAAGTGAGCGGAAAAACCGCGTTTTTTCCGCGAAACGACAGGCCGTATGGTTTGAAGCGCGCAGCGTTTCAAACTGAAATGGCTCTATCCGATGAAGGAGTGGATACCGGTAAAGATTTGCTGGGCGGCGATGGCGGCGAGGAGGAGTCCTGTCAGCTTGGCCATGACGGCAAGGCCGGTGCGGCGCAGGAGTTTACCGACGCTGTCGGCCATCCAGAGCAGGGAGAAGACGCCGAGAGCGGCGATGAGCAGGGAGAGCGCGCCGCGGAGGGTTTCCTCGAAGGTGGCGGCGGAAGCGCCCATGACCATCACCATGCCGATGGAGGCGGGGCCCATGCAGAGGGGAATGGCCAGCGGCACGACGCTGATATCGCCTTCCGGGCGGTGTTTTTTGCCGTCGTTGTCATCCTGCATGAGCGAGACGGCGGAGAGAAAGAGCAGGACGCCCGCGCCGATGCGGAAGGCGTCGAGCGTGAAGCCGAACAGGGCGAAGATGTGCGCGCCGAAGAGATAGAGGACAAGGCCGATCAGAAAGGCGGCAAGACTGGTTTTGCAGGCGGTGCGGCGTTTTTCCTGCGTGGTGTAGTCGGCTGTGGCGCTGATGAAGGCGCTCAGGACGGCGGGGGGCGTCATCAGGGCGAAAAGCTGGATGCTGGTGCCGAAAAGACTGGCGGTTTCCTGCATGGCGGTATGATCCCGTGGTTGATGGTACGGGCGGCGCGGCGTTGCCCCCGGCCCGAAATGAGCGGAAAAACCGCTCGTTACCTGCCGGTATGGTATGCGCGGTTTTGGGGGAGGATGGGGAGGTTGAGGGGGAACGACGGGAACGCCTTTTCTCGCTTCGCTGCGGAAAGGCCGGGACCCTTTTTGCCGCGCGCAGCGATCCGGCGGGCGGCCGCAGGCCGCGCCCCTCACGACAAAACGTCATGGCTCCCGAGTCCAGACGAAAGGCGCAGGACGGAAGAGCGGACTCTTCTTCCTGCGCCTGAATCGGGACGTATCCGGCGGCAGCGAACCGGCGCGGCTTTCGGGGAAGGCGGGAGGAGGCCTTCTGCGGCGGCAAAAGGCTTTCCTCCCGCGTCGGCCGACCGCCCCGAAGGCGTCCGGCTAGAGCATTTTTAGTTTGAAACGCTCTAGATTTCGGATTGTTTCTTGGAACGTCGCATGGCGACGGAGCCGGTGCGGGCGACTTCCTTGATGCCGAAGCGGTGCATGAGGCTGAGGATGGCTTCGAGCTTGGAGTGATCGCCGGTGGCCTCGATGGTCATTTCGGTGGCGCTGACGTCGATGACCTTGCAGCGGAAGATTTCCACGGTGCGGAGGATTTCGCCGCGCATGGGGCCTTCGGCCTGCACCTTGACGAACATCATTTCGCGTTCCACGGCAGGGCCGTCCTCAAAGTCGGTAACCTTGATGACGGTGACGATCTTGTGCAGCTGTTTCATGATCTGCTCAAGAATCTGGCTGTCGCCGTAGGTGGTGATGGTCATGTGGGAGACGCCTTCTTCCAGCGCCGGGGCCACGTTGAGCGAATGGATGTTGAAGCCGCGACCGCTGAACAGCCCGGCCACGCGGCTGAGCACGCCGGGTTCGTTTTCCACGAGAACGGAAAGCACGTGACGTTGCATGGCGGCCCCCCTAGATCAGCAGCATTTCATCCAGGGCCGCGCCGGCGGGCACCATGGGATAGACGTTTTCTTCACGCTCCACCCGCACGTCGATGAAGGCGGGATTGGGCGAGGCCAGCGCGGTTTTCAGCGTGGGCAGCAGTTCTTCCCGGGAGACGATGCGGTAGCCTTCCGCGCCGTAGGCTTCGGCCAGCTTCACGAAGTCGGGCTGGGCCTCCATGTTGGTGGAGCTGTAATTGTGGTTGAAGAACAGCTCCTGCCACTGGCGCACCATGCCCAGATAGCCGTTGTTGAGGATGACCACCTTGATGGGCAGGCGCTGCTGCACGACGGTGGCCAGTTCCTGAATGTTCATTTGCAGCGAGCCGTCGCCCGCCACGGTGATGACTTTCTTGTCGGGGAAAGCCATCTGCGCGCCGATGGCGGCCGGGAAGCCGTAGCCCATGGTGCCGAGGCCGCCGCTGGTGAGCAGGGTGCGCGGTTCGGTGAAGTTGTAGAACTGGGCCGTCCACATCTGGTTCTGGCCCACTTCGGTGGTCAGGATGGCGTCGCCCCTGGTGAGTTCAAACAGGGTTTCCACGACCTTCTGGGGTTTGATGGCCGTGCCCTCGTCGCTGTAGCAGAGGGGATGATCCTTTTTCCAGCCCGCCACGGTGCTGAGCCATTCGGTATGTTCTTCCAGCCAGTCGCGGTCGCCCATCTTGGCCTTGCAGATTTCAAGAATGCCTTCGAGCGCCAGACGGCAGTCGCCCACGACAGGAACGTCCACTTCCACGTTCTTGCGGATGGAAGTGGGGTCGATATCGATATGGACGATGCGCGCGGAGGGCGCGAAGGCATCCAGCTTGCCGGTCACGCGGTCGTCGAAACGCGCGCCCACGCAGATGAGCAGATCCGTGTTGTTGATGCTCATGTTGGCCGCATAGGTGCCGTGCATGCCCACCATGCCGAGGCTCAGGGGATCGGTGGCCGGGAAGGCGCCCAGACCCATAAGGGTGTACGCCACGGGCAGATGCAGGGTCTTGGCCAGTTCGCGCAGGGCCTGAGAGCCGTTGGAGAGGATCACGCCGCCCCCGGCCAGCAGCATGGGCCGTTTGGCTCTGGAGATTTCCTCGGCGCTGCGGCGGAGCTGATTCAGGTTCGGCTTGTAGGTGGGATTGTAGCTGCGCATGGAGACTTCGCCGGGCCAGACGAATTCCGTGGAAGCCTGCATGACGTCCTTGGGCAGGTCCACAAGCACCGGGCCGGGGCGTCCGCTGCGGGCCAGATAGAAGGCTTCGCGCAGGGTCTGGGCCAGTTTGGTAATATCCTTGACCAGAAAATTGTGCTTGGTGCAGGGGCGGGTGATACCGACGATATCGACTTCCTGAAAGGCGTCGTTGCCGATAAGGTTGGTAGGCACCTGCCCCGTAAGCACCACGAGCGGAATGGAATCACAGTAGGCCGTGGCAATGCCCGTGACCGTATTGGTGGCGCCGGGCCCCGAAGTGACGAGGCAGACGCCGACCTTGCCGGAGGCGCGCGCATAGCCGTCGGCCGCATGCACAGCCCCCTGTTCGTGCCGTACAAGCACGTGCTTCAGTTCGGGGTGTCGCGGCAATTCGTCATATATGTCAATGATCGCGCCGCCGGGATAGCCAAACAGCACGTTCACGCCTTCCCTTTTCAGGGATTCCAAAAGGATCTGTGCACCTGTGCGTTCCATGTATACGGACTCCTGCGCCCCCCTTATTGGGCCGCGCGATGTTTGTCGAGCAAGGCCATGAGCTGGGTCTTGCCTTCAAGCTTCTGTTTCTTGAGTTGCTTCAGGGTCTGTTCTTCCGTGGGGGTACGGAAGCTCTTGCCTTCCAGCTTTTCCACCTGCTTGCTGTAGAGCAGGTGGTCTTCCCACAGGGATTTCAGCTCCGGATCAGAAGGTAGCATCTTTTCAATAAGTTCAATGTCATGCTGATCCATAAGAAATCTCCTACGTTAGATGTTGAGCGCAGGGCGCTTGCGAGGCCGTGCGGCCGTGTTTGCCGGAGGTGTGTGCCCATTCGGGCATCCGCTTTTCCACCGCTGGCGGAAAAAGGTTATCATGTGTCCATCATTCCCTGAAATGCGCGACCTTGCAAGCCTCTTTTCCCTTTTTGCGGCAAGGTTTTTACCGAAAGGGGAAAACCGGCCGTTCCGGGAGGCCCGGCCGCGCGGCGGCGAAAGGCGACGCTGCGCCGCCGCCTCGCGTTTCATCTTTTTCGAGGATAAAACGCGCTAGAAGGTGACGACGCGCAGAGTGGACGCGTATTCCAGGATGGACTTGATCACGATGCGATTGAAAAGTTCAATGGCAAGCAGCACCACCACGGGCGAAAAATCCAGCCCGCTGGTATAGGTGAAGGGCAGCCATTTGCGCACGCGGTAGAAAACCGGTTCCGTGAGCTGGCGCAGCACGCGGACAATGGGGTTGTAGGGATCGGGCCGTACCCACGTCAGAACGGTTGCGATGATGACAACCCAGAAATAGAGCGTCAGCAGACCGCTGACGACAATGGCCACGGCCTGCAGGGCGTTGGAAAGGACTATCATAGATTCTCCAGCGTTTCGCGCAGGGCGTCGGCCAGCGCGGGATAATCGGCGGCGGTGACGTCCCCGGAGAGGGCGCCGCCGTTGAAGGCCGCAAAGACCATGCCCGCGGCGCCGGCGGCGTCCTTGTCGTGGCTGCTGTCGCCGACGAAAAGCGCCTGTCGCGGCCCGACATGCCACATGTCGAGGATGTGGCGCGCGCCTTCCGGCGAAGGCTTGGGGGCGGCGTCTGTTGCGGTGATTACTGGATAAAAATAGGAGTGCAAATCAAAAATGTCCAGAACCCTTTGCATGCCCGCGCGGGTCCTGTTGGTCTGCACCGCCAGTCGCAGCCCCTTGTCCTTCAGAAGATCCAGAAATTCCCTCAGTCCGGGCTGGAGACGCAGAAGAGGAACGATGTCGCGATCATAGACGACCACATTGCGCACAACGTAGTCGATTTGTCCGTGCAGGCGCTCCGGCAGGATATGGCAAAGCGACTGCATGCCGGTGGCCATGAAGACGTAATCTTCCTGCTCCCGCGTCATGGGCGGCAGGCCGAACCATGCCAGGACGCGGTTGTAGAATTCGTTGTTGGCATCCCTGGAATTGATGATCACGCCGTCGCAGTCAAACACCACGCCGCGTAGTCCTTCGGGGAACAGGGGAGACGCGCCGGAGGCGGAATTCATAGGCATATCGTCCGCGAAAAGCTGAAGGTTCCTTGTGTGCGGCAGGACGCCGGGAAAACTCCGGGCGGAACCGTCGCGGCAGGCCGCACGTCCGCCGTTCCTCCGGCAACGCCGCATTACGGGAAGATACGGCGTTGCGGCAGGCGGGAAGCGACTCCCGCTCCCGGAGCATGTTCAGTTTGAAGCGCCGTGCCGCCGCCTCGCGTTTCACCTTTTTCAAAGGTGAAACGCTCTAGTCATGACGCGCTTCCGGCAGGGGAAGCAGCACGTACGGCTCCCGCGACCATTGCGGGCAGCAGCTCAGGGCGCGCGGGCGTCCCAGCAGTCGCCAGACGGGCTGACGGAGCAGACCGAGCCGCGCGGTATCGTCGCCCGCAGCGTCGCGCAGCGTCCGCGCGCCGGGATCGGTCGCCGTTGCCAGCGGCGTGATTTCGTTTGCGAGCGCGTCGCGCAGGTCTTCGCACATGGCCCCTTCCGCCAGCAGCGCCGCGTCTTCGGGCAGGAAGGGCAGGGCCGCATGGAGGACGCGCCGCCAGTCGGGCAGCAGTCCGGTATCCACGGCCAGCGGGGCGCGCATTTCCGGCGGCAGGGCCTCCAGCCCCTCGTCGGCATCCAGCCCGAGGGCCGCGCCGATGGCGCCGTCGGCTCCAGTGCAGGCCGCGCTCAGGGCGGCCAGTTCCGCGACGCGTTCTTCCTGAAGCCAGCACCAGATCAGCAGCCGCTGGGCCTGCCGCGCCTCGCGTTCCTGTTCGGCGGCTTCGGCGGCGGCCCGCGCCGCTTCGTCGCCGCCGCGGGCAAAGGCGTCGCGCAGCCGGGCTTCATCCTGCAGGCGTCCGTCGCGGGCCTGCCCCACGCTCAGGCTTTCCACGGGGCAGCCTGCCAGCGCCGCATCGGCCAGTCGGCGCAGTTCCTCAAGACAGCGGGCCGCCTGCTCTTCCGTCCAGGGATACGTTTTCGGATGCCACCACGGGCCGCGGGGCGCGGTCGTCGTCGAGGGCAGGACGCCGCGTGTGGCGGCCGCTGCGGCGGGCTCGCCGCAGGACGCGGGCAGCCCCGGCCACAGTCGCACGGCCCAGGGGGCGGAAAGCTGTTCCCCGACGCCCGGCATGGGACCGCGCAAGGCGGGAAAACGTATAATCCTGCAAGACATGGCATGATCCTTGAAAAAATTTCGTTCTCCGGCCGCGCGTCTCCCGGACGCGCAGTGTCGGCGACAAGCTGATTCTATCAGCATAGCCCCTGCGTCCCCCGTTGGCAAGCCTTTGCCCCGTGTGCCGTGTCGCGGCGCAGCTGCCCGGGCGGCGGGCCTGCCTGAAAAAAACAGGAAACGTCCGCCGGGAGGAGCGGACGTTTCCTGACGGAAGGTATCTTTAGGACATTTTCAGTTTGAAACGCTGCGCGTTTCAAACCATACGGCCTGTCGTTTCGCGGAAAAACGCGGTTTTTCCGCTCACTTTGGGCCGGGCGGCGCTGTGCTGCCGCCTCGCCTTTCACCTCTTTCAAAGGTGAAAGGCTCTGGAACATTTTTAGTTTGAAACGCTGCGCGTTTCAAACCATACGGCCTGTCGTTTCGCGG
>CAJMRA010000145.1 GCA_905215675.1 uncultured bacterium
CCCCCTGAAAAAGCGCGTTGGGGGAAGGATGGGGGGCCTGGGGGGAAGGAAACCCCTTGTGCGCTAGCCAAGGGGGTTTCCTTCCCCCCAGAAGAACGATTTAGTGTTAGCACGCCCTAGATTTCCGTCACCACAGGCACGACCACGGGATCGCGCTCCAGAACCCGCCGGAAAAAACGCCGCAGCGACGAACGAATACCGTCCTGCAGGCGCGTCAGCTGTCCCGGACGCACGGACTCGATTTCATCAAGCACCAGACATTTGGCATCTTCCAGCACATGGCTGTAACGCTGCTCGAACACGAAGCCCTTGGAGAACATTTCCGGCCCGTGCAGGATGCTGCCTGTTTCCGAATCCAGCACCAGCACCACCACGACCATGCCTTCGTCGCCGAGAATGCGTCGTTCCCGCAGCACGGCGGTTCCCACGTCGCCCACGCCCTTGCCGTCCACCAGCGTGCATTCCACGGGCAGCGCCGGTTCCAGCCGGAAGCCGTCGGGCAGCAGGGTTATGGGGTGTCCGTCTTCCAGCACGACCACATTTTCACGCGGGACGCCCTCTTCCACGGCCAGCCGTCCGTGCTTCACCAGATGGCGATATTCTCCATGCACGGGCACAAAAATATCGGGATTGACCGTATGCAGCATTTCCACCAGCTCTTCCCGATGCGCATGCCCGGAAGCATGAATGGAGCGCACGCTCTCGTAGAGCACTTCCGCTCCCAGCCGGTACATTTCATTGATCAGACGCGACACGGCCTTGGCGTTGCCGGGAATCATGCGCGAACTCATGACGACCGTGTCGCCCTCGCGCACGCTCAGCTGGCGATGCCCGCCGTACACCATGCGCGACAGCGCCGACAGGGGTTCCCCCTGCGCGCCCGTCACCACCAGCACCAGCTGTTCGTCGGGCAGGTCCGGCACGCCGTTATGCGCGTTGAAGAAGTTGGGCGGCAGCTTGGCAATGCCCAGGTCCCGGGCCATTTCAATATTGTTGGCCAGGGATTTGCCGCTGATGACCACGGTCCGCCCGTGTTCCTGCGCCAGATCGAACACTTCCTGAATGCGCTGGATATGGCTGGAAAACAGGGTGATGACAATGCGTCCCCTGGCCGTATCGAAGACCTTGCCCAGCGAGGCCTTGACCTCGCGTTCCGAGAGCGAATGCCCGTCGCGCTCCACGTTGGTCGAGTCGGCCATCAGCAGACGCGCTCCCTCGGGGCCCACAAAGTCGGCAATCCCCTTCAGATCCGTCCGTATGCCGCTCATGGGAGTGGGATCAAGCTTGAAATCCCCCGTATGGATCACGCGCCCCACCGGCGTTTCCACCCCCAGCGCAAAGCCCTCGGGTATGGAATGACAGACAGGGAAAAAGCGAAAATGCAAATCGCCCAGACGCACCCGTCCGCGACTGTCCACGGGGCACAGCTCCACGGCGTCCAGCAGTTCGTGTTCGCGCAGCTTGTGCTCCACCAGCGCCAGCGTAAAGCAGGAACCGTAAATGCGGACCCCCTTCAGCTGCGGCACAACCCACGGCAACGCGCCGATATGATCCTCGTGCCCGTGCGTCAGCACGATGCCGAGCAATTTTTCCTTGATGGCAGACAGGGCCGCGAAATGCGGGATCACCACATCCACGCCAAGATGGCAATCATCGGGAAACATCAGGCCGCAATCAATCATCACAACGCCGCTGGCGGTTTCCCACAGCTGGCAGTTGAGGCCGATCTCGCCCAACCCTCCCAATGGCGTTATCGTCAAATAGGCTTCGTTCATCAATCCTCTGCTTCGCGCACAAAAGGCGCTGCGGGACAGGCGCGGAGCGTCTGTCCTCTCGTCGGTTCCGGGGCGTACTGCCGACCATGTCGACAAAAAATTCCTGGAGGAAGGGACGCGCGGCCTGCGCGCCTCCCTGAACGCGGAAACGGCACGCAACGCAACGGCAGAACCGCGCCGCCGCTCTCCCGAAGCATCCCGCGCCCGCGACAGACCGCACGCGCGCCCGGTACGGGCGCGCATGGCGCTACCGCGCCGCAGCGCGCGTCACGTCGGGATGAAATTCTCCCATGGCCACGAACAGCTGGGCCAGGGCCGTCAGATAGTCCGCCTTGGCTCCCGTCAGGGACGCATGCGCGGTCTTGAGTTTGGAGGAAGCGTCCAGAACGTCGAAATTCGTCCCCACATGTTCCTGATAGCGGGCGACCGCCACGTCATAGGCTTCCTTTGCCTGCGCCACGCCCTTCTGCGCCACGCCGATGCGCTTTTCCGCTTCCCGGACGGCCAGCAGCTTCGACTTGATGTCGTAGCCCACATTGAGCTTGAGGTCTTCTTCCTCGTAGCGCATCTTGGTCACCAGCCAGCCCGCCTGCTGATCGGCGTAATAGGTGGTGCCCCACTGAAAGACTTCCCAGGTCGCCCGCGCGCCCACTTCCCAGGTGGAAGAGCGCGACCCGTTATTGCCGGAATTGCGCAAATCGGGCGTGTTGCCCTCCTGCGTAATGTTGTAATACGCCTCAATCTGCGGATAATAGTCGCTCTGCACTTCCTGACGGCTCTTGCCCGCGATCTCCACGCTTTTGGCGGCAATGTACAGGTCGGGACGCTGCCGGTAGGCGCGTTCCAGACACTGTTCCAGCGAAAGCCGGAACGGCACGTGCCGCAGCGTTCCCGCATAGGCCACCCGCGCCGTCGCGGGCAGGCCCAGCAGGGTGTTGAGTTCGGCAAGATAGGTTTCGCGCGAGTTTTCCGCCTGAATATAGGAGCGCTCGGCCTCGCTGACGTCCACCTCGGCCTGCAGCACGTCCAGACGGGGACTCAGCCCCACTTCATAATAGGCTCGGGTAATCTTGAGCTGATCGCGCAGCCGCTCCAGGGCCTCCTTTTCGCTCAGGCTGTTTTCCGCCGCGCGCAGGTAGTTGAGAAAGGCCGTCTGCACCTTTTCCGTCATGGCCAGTTCGGACTGGCGCACGGACGCCTTGTCGCTGTCGGCCTGAAGGGCCGCCTTCTGATAGGCGGCCAGCAGCCGGAAGCCCTGAAACACCGGCTGGGAAACTTCCACGCCCCAGCTGTACACGCCGTATTCCGCCGGACGCTGCACCGTCGCCGGGCGGCGCTCCTGCTTGCTCACGCCGTAGCTCATGCCCAGCCGGGGGCCGAACGCCCCGCGGGCGGATTTGCGCCCCTCTTCCGAGGATCGGCTCTGGGCATCCTGCGCGCCGAGACCGGGATTATGGCGCAGGGCCCGCTCCACGGCGCCGCGCATATCCAGCGGAGTACGGGGCAGCGGATCGCGGGCGCGGGCTTCGGCTCCCAGCGGGCGCTCGCCGTCATACAGGGGCGTCTGCGCCGTGCGGGAAGCCGCGGCGAAGACGTCGGCGTTCCAGACTCCGGAGAGCGTCAGGGCCGCTCCGCATGCGCACAAGAAAAGAAAACCGGCTTTCATACTCTCTGCTCGACCATGACGCCGCCCGGGTCGCCGAGACCGCGTCGGAAAAGCTGTCGTCCCGGGGCCCGGCAAAATCCGCGCTCCCTCCCCGACAGGGGAAATTTCAGTGAAAAAGGAAATCAACCACGCCAGATTCATGTATTATGGCAAATCAGTATATACAGGCAAGGGGGCGCTTGGCAATGCGCTTGTGCCGCCGGGCTGTCTAAAATTCATCTTGAAAAACTCTTGACTTCGCGGCATGCTGCGGAACAATGTGTTTTCGTCCTGTTCCGACAGGACGCGACGGAGCATTTTCAGTGTGAAACGCGTTGCGTTTCACACCATACGGCCTGTCGTTTCGCGGAAAAAACGCGCTTTTTCCGCCCGCTTCGGGCCGGGCGGCGCCGTGCCGCCGCCGCGCGTCTTCCCTTTTCCCAAGGCAGGACGCTCTATCCGCTGTCACGCGCGCATCGCGCTTTTTTACGGAGACCGGGAATGGAATTCAGCTTTTTCACCATGATTGCACAGGCCAGCCTTGTGGCCCAGTGCGTGCTGGCCTTTCTGCTGCTCATGTCCATCGGCAGCTGGGGGCTCATGATTCAGAAGGCCATCGCGCTTAGCGCCGCCCAGAAAAAGGCGCAAGGCGGCACGGTCCGCTTCGAGAAGGCCGCCACCCTGCGCGAAGCCGTGCAATCCCTGGGCGCGGACCCCTCGTCGCCCCTCTACTATGTGGCCCATCAGGGCGTTCTGGAATTCAACCGCTCCAAGGAACTGGGCAACGACAGCGAAGTGGTGGTGGACAACGTGCGCCGGGCCCTGCGGCAGGGCGTGGCCAGCGAGATGTCCCGCCTTCAGAATTCCCTGTCCCTGCTGGCGACGGCGGCCAATACGGCCCCCTTCATCGGCCTGTTCGGGACGGTCTGGGGCATCATGAGTTCGTTCCACTCCATCGGGATGCTCAAGACGGCCTCCCTCGCCACGGTTGCCCCGGGCATTTCCGAAGCGCTGGTCGCCACGGCCATCGGTCTGCTTGTGGCCGTGCCCGCCACCATCGGTTTCAACATCTTCATGGGCAAGATCGCCCAGGTGGATACCCTGCTCGTCAACTTTGCCGGCGTTTTTCTCAACCGCGTCCAGCGTGAACTCAACGCCCATCGCCCGGTCACCCGCACCGGCAGCACGGAGATGTAGCCATGGGAGCCAACGTCGGCGGCGGCAGCAAATTCGTTTCCGAAATCAATGTGACGCCCTTTGTGGACGTCATGCTCGTGCTTCTGATCATCTTCATGGTGGCGACCCCCATGATGAGCCAGGGCATAGACGTGGACCTGCCGCAGACAAAGCAGGTGGAAGTCCTGCCTACCGAATCGGAAAACATGGTCATGACGGTACGTCAGGACGGAAAAATCTTTCTGGACGAATATCCCGTGGAACTGGACGATCTGGAAAGCAAACTCCAGATGCTGGTCAAGGAAAAGAACAAGACGCTGTTCCTTCAGGCCGACAAGAATGTTCCGTACGGCACCGTGGTGGACATCATGGGACGCATCAAGGCCGTGGGCATCGAAAAGCTCGGCGTTGTGGCCGAAAAGCCCGACGACGCTCCCGCCGCTGCCGGTCGCCGTTAACGAACGAAGATTCTCCGGGGGCGCGGAACGCTCCCGTACCCCGGGGGCAGGCCCGGGACGGCGTCCTTCGCGCGTTCCGCCCCGGCAGGCGGCGCGCTCCGGCCTCCCTGCCGCCTCCTGTCCCGCATGGAAAAGACTGCCATCATGAACTGGGCTTCCTATATTCTTTCTTTTTGCCTGCATGTGCTGATCATTCTGCTGATCTGGCTCTGGCCGGCCTCGCCGCCGGTCAAGCTGGACGCGCCTCCCGTCATGATCAGTCTCGTGGACGGCGCGCCCGGCGGCAATCGCACGCCCTCCTCCATTCTCGGCGCCGCCGGTCAGCCGACCTCCGGCCCCAGGGATTTTGCGGCCCCCGCGCCCAAGGCCGAAGTGGCGGCGCCGCCCCAGACCGTTCCCGACGCGGCCCCCATCAAGACCCCGCCCAGGGAAGCGGCGCAGGAGCGCGCGGCCCGGGAAGAGGCCAAGGAAGCCCCGCGTCCGCGTCCCAAGCCCGACGACAACGCCGCCGCGCTTCTGGCCAAGAAGAAAAAAGAAGAGGAGCTCAAGCGGCAGCAGGAAGAGCGCGAACGGCAACAGGCGGAACTCAAGAAAAAGAAGGAAGAGGAACGCCGCGAGGCCGAGCAGAAAAAGCAGGAAGAACGCAAGAAGGCCGAACAGAAAAAAAAGGAAGAGGCCCGCAAGAAGGCCGCCGAGCAAAAGAAGAAGGAAGACGATCGCAAGAAGGCCGAACAGGCCCGCAGGGAAAAGGAAAAGGACTCCGTGGCGGCCGCCCTGCGGGACGCGCGCCGCAAGGCTTCCTCGCGCGTGGAATCCGGCGACCGCGGCACGGCCGTGGAACAGGCGCTGGCGCAGGCCCGGAAAAATGCCGGCGGCGACGGCGGCGGTGGCGGCGGCGAGGGCGACGGTCCGGGCGGCGGCGGTCTGAACGAGGTGTACCTCGGGCAGATCATGCTGGCCGTGCGGCCCAACTGGAGCTTTGCCTCGGCCAGCCGCGCGAATCTGGCCTGCGTCGTCCATATCGTCGTGGACATGAACGGCGAGATTCAGGATTCCCAGGTGACCCAGGGTTCCGGCAACGCCCAGTTCGACGCCTCGGCCGTCAACGCCGTGATCCGCACGAGCAAGGCCGGGCTCTTCCCGAAGCCGCCGTCCCCGGAATACTGCGAAGTGGACCTTGTCTTCCGCCTGGACGAATTGTCGCGTCGATGACGTTTCCCGATGACCGGCTCCCGACGGACATCGGGAGGCCCCCGGGCGAGGAAACCCCTTGAGATCCGCGCTCCCTGCTTCCGGCTTCTTCCCGGAAGACGGGGAGCCTGAGGGGGGAAGGGCCCCCCGCGTGCCGGACGAGGGGGACCTTCCCCCCTCTCCGATCGCAGCGTCGCAGCCCGAAGACGTCCGGCCGCTCCGCAGGCGGCCCATCATAGAGTACTTTCAGTTTGAAACGCTGCGCGTTTCAAACCATACGGCCTGTCGTTTCGCGGA
>CAJMRA010000146.1 GCA_905215675.1 uncultured bacterium
AGTGAGCGGAAAAACCGCGCTTTTTCCGCGAAACGACAGGCCGTATGGTTTGAAATGCAAAGCATTTCAAACTGAAAATGCTCTAGGGCGTTTTGCCGCCCCGCAGCGTTTCCGTCCGGCATGACCCGCGTGCCGGAATGCGGCGGGGAAGACGAATTTGCCGCACTCGGGTGCGGAATCGGAAAAGGGACTGTCGTCCGCGCGGAAGCCGCAGGTGCGCTCCCGCGCGGAGAGTCATTTGACGCGGCGGCGGACAGCCGCCGGAAACCCGCCGGAAACAGCCGTGTCCGGCGAGGCCTTCCCTGCCGCCCGACGGGCGACGCGGGGAGGCCGGCGTGCAAGGGAGGTTGCGCCATGTTTGGTTTCGGCAAGAAAAAGGCCGCCGTTGATGAAAGCGCGCTTGCGGCCCAGAAGGAAGAGGAACGTCTGCGGGATATCCTGCGCAATTTTTCCATGAACCGGATCAGCGCCACAACAGCAGCTTCCATGTCCGGCCTGGGCAGCGTGGCGGCGCTCAAGACCGCCATGGCCGAGCGCGGCATTTCCTTTCCCCGGAGTCTGGACGCGGACCCCGAACCCATGGCCGATCTCGTGCTGCGCATGCTGCATGACGCCGAGGCCCGGAAGGAGCCGACGGAGCCGGAAAAGCACTGACGCTCCCGGCGCGCGTCCCGGCGGCGGCTCGACAGCCCGAAATGCCCGTGATACAAGCCCGCCATGATGGAATTTGATATCTTTGCGACGGTACAGCGCGTTTCCGTGATTTTCATCCCCGCGCTGCTCGGCATCATCCTGCATGAAGTGGCGCACGGCTGGGTGGCGGACAGGCTGGGAGATCCCACGGCCCGTTTCATGGGCCGCCTGACCATCAATCCCCTGCCGCATATTGATCCGTTGGGACTGGCGGTTTTTGTGATTACCAGCGCGCTGGGCGGCTTCGTCTTCGGCTGGGCCAGACCCGTGCCGGTCAATCCCCGGCATTTCCGCAATCCGGCCAAGGGCATGATGCTGGTGGCGCTGGCCGGTCCGGTAACGAATCTGCTGCTGGCCCTCGTCATGGCCCTGCTGCTGCGCGTCGTGCTGGAAGTCAATCCGGCCGACGGCCCGGTGGCGGAATTCGTTGTCCGGGCTCTGTATTACGGCGCGGGCATCAATGTGGGGCTTGCCTGTCTCAACCTGCTGCCCATTCCGCCGCTGGACGGCAGCCGCGTGCTGGCGTATTTTCTGCCTTTCAACGTCGCGGTCCGTTATATGAGCGTGGAGCGCTACGGCATGGTCATTCTCATCGGGCTTATGGCCCTGGGATTGCTGGACAAGCTGCTGCTGCCCCTCATGCTGTGGTGCCTGAGGACGCTCTTTTCCCTGTTCGGTCTGCCCATGTAGGGCGGAGCGGCCCGCCATGACGGGTTTTGTACCCGGTCCGCGAACCATCAAGAAGGATTCCCATGAGCAATCAACGTCCCCGCACCGTTTCCGGTATGCGCCCCACGGGCCCGCTGCATCTGGGCCATTATTTCGGCGTGCTGAAAAATTATGTGGAGCTGCAGCGCACGGAAGAAGCGTATTTCTTCGTGGCCGACTGGCACGCGCTGACCAGCGACTATGCGGACCCTTCCCGCGTGCGGGATAATATCGACGAAATGGTCAAGGACTGGGTTGCCGCCGGTCTTGATCCCGATCAATGCGTGATATTCCGGCAGTCTTCCGTCAAGGAACATGCCGAGCTTTCCCTGCTGCTGTCCATGATCACGCCCGTTTCCTGGCTGGAGCGGAATCCCACCTACAAGGAACAGCAGCAGCAGATCAGCAACAAGGACCTCGGCAACGCGGGCTTCCTGTGCTATCCCGTGCTGATGGCGGCGGATATTCTCATGTACAAGCCCCACGGCGTGCCCGTGGGCGAGGATCAGCTGCCGCACATGGAACTGACGCGGGAAATCGCCCGGCGCTTCAATTACCTGTACGGCGACACCTTCCCGGAACCGCAGGCCATGCTGACGCCCGCCGCCAAGTGCCCCGGCCTCGACGGCCGCAAGATGTCCAAGAGCTACAACAACGGTATTTTCCTGCGCGATTCCATGAGCGACATCGAAGCCAAGGTCCGCGGCATGTTCACGGACAAGAACCGCCTGCGCAAGAGCGATCCCGGCAACCCCGACGTCTGCAACCTGTTCCCCTATCATGTGCTGCTGTCCGGCAAGGAGGAACAGGAGGAAATCCGCAGCGGCTGTACGGCCGCCACGTTCGGCTGCGTGGACTGCAAGAAGCGTTTTCTGAAACATCTCGGCGACTTCCTCGGTCCCTTGCAGGAACGGCGCGCGGCCCTGAGCACCGAACGCGTGCACGCCATTCTTGAGGACGGCAACACCCGCGCCCGCGCCTTCGCCTCCGGGACCCTTGAGGAGGTCCGGGCCCGGATGGGCCTGTGATCCGCGGCGCATGAAATGCCTCGGCATTGATTACGGGCTGGCCCGGACGGGGATCGCCGCCTGCGATCCCGACGGGGTGCTGGCCTATCCGCTGAAAACCTTGCGTCTGGAGGATTTTTCCGGGCGCAAGGCCCTTCTTGACGCGCTGGCGGCGCTGGCGGCCGACGAAGGGGTCGAAGCCGTGGTCATGGGGCTGCCGCTGCTGGACGACGGCGGCGACAGCCTGACGACCCGGCAGGTACGCAGGGTCGCGGAACGGCTCAAGCGCCGCCTCTCCGCTCCCCTGTATTTCATGCCGGAATTTCTCAGCTCCGAAGAGGCCTGGTCCGATCTGCGCGAAGCCGGAGTACGGCGTCCCCGCCGCAAGGACGTGCTGGATCAGCAGGCCGCCGTGCGTATCTTGCAATCCTTCCTGTCCCTGCCTCCCGACCAGAGGGTGCCCGCATGAAGCTTTTCCTCAAGCTCCTGGCCCTGCTTGTTCTTCTTTGCGCCGGGGCGGCCGGCTGGGCCGCCTATGAAGGCTATACCTTCCTGCATACGCCGCCGGAAGACCCCGGGCGGGAATGCACCTTCGACGTCGCGCCCGGCGACACCATGCGCGCCGTGGCCGTCAAGCTGGAGCGGCAGGGACTGGTCTCCAACGAACTCTATTTCCGTCTGCTGGCCCGCTACAAGAAGTGGGAACACCGCATGCAGGCCGGTCGGTTCGCGCTCAACAGCGGCTGGACGCCGGATCGGATTCTGGACACCCTCGTCAACGGGCAGCCCATCCTGTTTCGCGTGACCGTGCGGGAGGGGCTGACCTGGTGGCAGACGGCGGAAGTTCTGGAAAATGCCGGACTCGTCCGGGCGGAGGATTTTCGCGAGGTCATTCTCGATCCCGACTTCCTGCGTCATTACGGCATTCCCTTTGATTCCGCCGAGGGCTTTCTCATGCCCGACACCTATCTCTTGAAAAAGGCCGACGTGCCGGACAGGGCGCAGGCGCGCGCCGTGGCCGGGCGCATGGTGGATACCTTCTGGCTCAAGGCCGCGTCGCTCTGGCCCGGCGGCAAAAAGCCCGATACGGCAACCCTTCGCCGCTGGGTCATCCTGGCGTCCATCGTGGAGCGGGAAACAGCCGTCAGGGCCGAGCGCCCCCGCGTGGCGGGCGTCTATGCCAACAGACTGGAGCGCGGCATGCTGTTGCAGGCCGATCCCACCGTCATTTACGGACTGGGCCGCGCGTTCGACGGCAATCTGCGGCGCAAGCATCTTGACGATACCAGCAACGCCTACAATACCTATCAGCGCCCCGGCCTGCCCCCCGGCCCCATCTGCTCGTTCGGCATGACCGCCCTTGCGGCGGCCATTGCGCCTGAAACGCATGATTTCCTGTATTTTGTCGCCAAGACGGACGGCGGGGAACATTCGTTCAGCAGGACGCTGAACGAGCATAACCGCGCCGTGCGGGAGTACCTCCGCAATCGCCGGGCGGCGCAGTAGCGCAATTTCAGTTTGAAATGCTTCGCATTTCAAACCCTGCGGCCTGTCGTTTCGCGGAAAAAGCGCGGTTTTTCCGCTCCAACAATCAGCAGAAACAACCGGCGGATTCCTCATGCCGACACTTCCTTCCCTATTGCTGGCCGGGGCCTCCAGCAACGCCGGCAAGACTGTCGCCATGGCGGCCCTGCTGTGCGCGCTTCAGGCGCGGGGCTTTGCCGTCCGGCCCGCCAAGACGGGGCCGGACTACATAGATGCGGCCTGGCATACGGCGTTTTGCGGCGTGCCGTCCGCCAATCTGGATACGTGGATGGCGGCGGGCGGTCCTCCCGATGCGCCGCCTCCGGCGGCGGGCGCGCTGCGGGCGCGGCTGGCGCGGGTGCGGGAGCGGCTGGCGGAAGCGTGCGGCGGCGGGAAAGGACTGCTGCTTGTGGAAGGGGCCATGGGACTCTTTGACGGCGCTCCCGGCCCGGACGGCGGCGGCGACGGATCTTCGGCGCAACTGGCGGCGCTTTGCAATCTTCCCGTCGTGCTGTTTATCAATGTGCGCGGCATGGGGCAGTCGGCGGCGGCGGTGGCCGAAGGCTTTCTGCGTTTCCGCCCGCCCCTGTGGCAACGTCGTCGCCTGCGGTTTGCGGGCTTCCTGTGCACGCACGTGGGCAGCGAGCGCCATGCCGCCCTGCTGCGGGCGGCCTTTGCGCCGCTGGAACGGCGTTACGGCGTGCCGCTGCTGGGCTGTCTGCCGCGCGAGGGCGCGCCCGACATCGCCTCGCGCCATCTGGGACTGGTACAGGCGCAGGAGGCCGCGTCTGCGCTGGATCGCGTTGCGCTGGGCCGCTGGCTGGAAGAGCATATGTGTGTGGATCGGCTCTTGCAGCGTCTGGGCCTGCCCGCCCGTCCGGCGAAGGAATCCGGCAATGTTTCCTGTGGAACCGCGCGGCGTGCTTCGCGGCGCGGGCCGGTGGTGGCTGTTGCGCGCGACGAGGCGTTTTCCTTCCTGTATGCGGATTTGCCCCCCCTGTTGCGGCGTCTCGGGGCGGAAGTCCGTTTTTTTTCGCCCTTGCGGGAGCGCCTGCCGGGCTGCGACGGCGTGTATCTGCCCGGCGGGTATCCCGAGCTGTACGGCGCGGCCCTGTCGGGCAACGTCCTGTTGCGTGAGGATTTGCGCCGTGCCGCGCTGGAAGACGGTTTACCTGTCCATGGCGAATGCGGCGGCTATCTGTATCTGATGCGTCGCCTGCGTGATCGCGACGGGACGGAAATTCCCTTTTGCGATCTGCTGCCGCTGGAAGCCGCTCTCCGGGACCGGCGGGTCGCGCTCGGGTATCGGGCGGCGCGCGTGCTGCCGGGTTGGCTGCCTGTATCGGAAGTGGGGCCGCCGCTGTGGCTGCGGGGCCATGAATTTCATTATGCCGAGCTGCTGACGCCGCCGGAGGAAGAAAGCGCCCTGTGGCGGAGTTATACCGCCGACGGCCGCGATCTCGGGCCGGAGGGCTGTCGCCGGGGCCGCGTCAGCGGAACATGGCTGCATGCCTATCCGCAGGGGGCGCTTGCCTTCTGGCGGGCTTGGCTGCGCCTGTTGCGCTGAATGTCGTCATTAGGCCGCAGAGGTTGCAACTCAGCGCGTTTCAAACTGAATTTGTTCCAGGAAGGAGTGTTCCGGCATGCCCATGCCTTCGGATATTGTTCTTGATGCCGCGTCCGATCCTCGCGAGATCGAGCGCCGTTCCTTTGCGCTGATTGACGCCGAATGCCCTGAACCGCGGCCGTTTTCCGGCCCGCTCTGGACCATTGCCCGGCGCTGCATTCATACGTTGGGCGATGTGGAGATCGTTTCTTCGCTGCGTCTGTCCGAAGCGGGGATGGAACGGGGACTTGCCGCGTTGCGGCGGGGCTGCACCATCTTTACGGATACGCGCATGGCGGCGGCCGGTATGCCGCAACGGCGACTGGGACCGCTGGGCGTTACGGTGGAAGCCTTGATGGCCCTGCCCTGTCTTGAGGAAGTGGCCGTCAGTGCGGGCGTGACGCGCTCCCGCGCGGCCGTGGAGCTGCTGGCGCCGCGTATGGGGGGACAGATTGTCGTCATCGGCAACGCGCCTACGGCCTTGCTGGCGCTGCTGGAATATCTGGACGGCGTGCCGGAGGATGATCCGGCTGTTCCCGCGCTTATTGTGGGCATGCCGGTGGGCTTCGTCAACGCGGCACAGTCCAAGGAATGGCTGTGCCGGACAGCGTTGCCTTATTTTACGCTTCTGGGGCGCAAGGGCGGGTCCGCCGTTGCCGCCGCTTGTATCAATGCTCTGGCGATTCTGGCGCAGGAAGAATAAAAATATTTCGTCGGCACCGGCTGTTTCTTGTGAAACATTCTTGTTGGGGCGCTGCATACCGTTCCTGTATCTGGCAAAAGGACGGCACGCGATAGCCTCGGGGCTTCGTTTCAAGCCATACGGCCTGTCGTTTCGTGGAAAAAGCTCGGTTTTCCCGCTTTCTTTGGACCGGGCGGCGCTGTGCTGCCGTCTCGCGTTTTCACCTTTTTCAAAGGTGAAAACGCTCTAAGATAACGATACCCGGCGGTTTTCGCATCCATGACACGCCGCCGGGGG
>CAJMRA010000147.1 GCA_905215675.1 uncultured bacterium
CCAGCAGAGGGGGTTTCCCCTCCCCCGACATGCACACCCACAACCAACAAAGGCTCTCCAGATGGAAACAGAACGGGAAAAGGCGCGACGGGTAACGCTTGCGGTGCGGATAGGCGGGCAGGAGGCCACGGGGATCATGCCGACGCTGGTGGAGTTCGGCTTTACGGACAACGCGCACGGTAAGGCGGACGAGGTGCAGATTGTGCTGCACAACCGTGACGGCGCGTGGACGGGCGCGAGCTGCCCGAAGAAGGGAACGGAGATTACGGCGACGCTGCTGTGCCATGACTGGGAGGAGACGGGGCAGACGCTTTCCCTGCCGTGCGGGCGGTTCAAGGTGGATGAAGTGGAGTTCAGCGGCCCGCCGGATAAAATCAGCATCAAGGCGGTCTCGGCCTCGCTGACAAACGGACTGCGGGACACGCCGCGCACGCGCGGCTGGGAGAATACGAGCTTGCGGGCCGTAGCCGCGCAGGTGGCCGGAGAAAACGGGCTGGCCCTGCATTACGAGGGCACGGCGCACCCGTTGCAGCGGCTTGATCAGCGCAATGAGAGCGATTTGACCATGATCTGCCGACTGGCGCACGAGCGGGCCATGCACTGCAAGGTGCATGACGGCAAGCTGGTGCTGTTTGATGCCGAGACGGCGGAGGGTCAGGGGGCCATGCTGTCCATCCCGCGCACGGGGAACATGTACAGCCCGAAGCGGTACAGCTTCCGGGACGCTTCGGCGGGCACGCGGTACACGCACGCCGAGGTGGCCTATACGGACCCCAAAACCGGCACGACGCACACGGCCACGGCCACGGCAAAGGTGGGGGACGGGGAAGGAATCAAGGGCCTGACGCTGGATCAGCGCGTGGAGACATCGAGCGAGGCCATACGGCTGGGGCGCGCCCGGCTGCACAATGCCAATGCCGGGGAACAGACGGCCAGCGTGGAGTGCATGGGCTGCCCGTACATGACGGCGGGCAGAACCATAGAGCTGCTGGACTTCGGCAAGTTTTCGGGCCGGTACTTCATCAAGACGGCAACGCACCGGGTAGCGGGCGGACAGGCATATACGACGGCGCTGGAACTGACAAAGGGCGCGCCCACCAGCGGCGGCAGCGCCTCGGATGAGGTGTAGCGATGGCGGGTTTTGACTTTGCGGCACTGGAACGCCGGGTGGCGGCTCTGGAGTCCCGGCAGGCGGCAAGCCTGCGCTTCGGACGTGTGACGGGCGTGGACGGCGGCAAATGCCGGGTACGGCTGCGCGACGGGCAGGGCGTGGTATCGCAGCCCCTGAGTACCGTACAGCGTCGCGTGCTGAAGGATCAGGACATCTGCATGCCGGACATCGGCGAGCCTGTGGCCTGTCTGGTTTCCGGGCAGGGCTGCGAGGAGGGCGTGGTTCTGGGGGCGTACTACAATGGCCGGGAAAAGGCTCCGGGACAGCCTGCACACCATGATTACCGCCGCTATGAGGACGGTACGGAAATTTTTTACGACCGGGCGCAGCACAAGCTGATCGCGCGGGTGCGCGGCGACATCGAGGTGGAGACGGACGGCAGCGCGATCATACGGGCAAAGAAAGAGGTGCGTGCGGAATCCGATACGGAAATCGTGCTGCGTGCGCCCTCCATCACGCTGGCGGGGCTGCTGAACGTGACGGACAGGGACGGCAATCCGGGCCGGGGCGAGCTGCTGGGGGATTACCGTATCCGCCAGGGCGGCCTGAGCGTGCCCGATGCCGACGTGACCGCCGGGGCCGTTTCGGTGCGCGGCCATATCCACAAGGGCGTGAAGGCCGGGCCGGATACCTCCGGCACGCCTGTCGGGGGGTAGGCAATGCAGGTCGGCAGTCTGGGAGACGTGGTTTTCGAGGTGAGCAGCGCGTGCGTCCGCACGGTTTCGGGCGTGCAGTTTTCGCGAGAAGCCCGTTACGAGGAACATCAGGTGCAGGGAGCCGCGCCGCGTCCCGAATACCTGTCTCCGGGACTGGGTACGGGCACGCTGACCATGCTGCTGCGCCGGGAGCTGGGCGTGGACCCGCTGGCAGAGGCGGAGCGGCTGCGCCGCATGATGGATGACGGCGACGTTGCCCGGCTGGTGCTGGCCAACGTCAATCTGGGCAAATGGACCATCCGCCGGATGTCGGAGAGCTGGCAGCACATGATCCGGGGGCTGACCGGCCCGCAGGGAATATCCCTCACGGTCGAGATAACGGAGTACTTCTGACGATGGTGCGCGAGCTGATCATCTACCGGGACACGCCGCTGAAAATCGGGGCTACGGGCATTGAAAGCATCCTGCAAAATCTGCGCGTCATCGTGGAAACGCTGCAATTTGAAATCCCGCTGATGCGCGGCTTTGCCCATGACGGCAGGCTGCTGGACAGCCCTACGCCGCTGGTGACGGCCCGGCTGGTGGGCGAACTGACCGACGCCATCGAAAAGTACGAGCCGCGCATTCTGGTCGAAGGCATCTGGCTGGACGAGGAGCGCCACGGGCGCGGGGCCTTCATGGACGGGCGACTGACGCCGCGCATCCGCTTTCGGCTGCGCGAGGGGGTGGAGCTGTGAGCGAGGTCTTTTTTGCCGACGTACAGAGCGCGGACGTGGAAAACGCCGTCCTGACGGCCTACGAGCGCATTACGGGCACAACGCTCTACCCTGCGGACCCGGTGCGCCTGTTTCTGGAATCGCTGGCCTATACCATCAGCGTCCAGAATAACGTCATCAACATGGCCGGACGCCAGAACCTGCTGGCCTACGCGCAGGGGGAACACCTTGACTACATCGGCATGATGGTGGGCACGGCGCGTCTGGGGGCGTCGCGGGCCGTGGCCATGCAGCGTTTTGCACTGGCCGGGCCGCTGGACTTTGACGTTCCCGTACCGGCGGGCACACGGGTGACGACCTCCGACGGCGCGTCCCGCTTTGCGCTGGAAACGGGGCTGATCATCCCCGCCGGGGCGACGGAGGCCGACGGGCAGGTACGGGCGGAGCAGGAAGGCGCGGCGGCCAACGGCCTTGTGCCGGGGCAGATCGACCAGCTGGTCGATCCCGTGGCCTATGTGGCGTCCACCCGCAATATCAGCGCGTCCATGCTGGGCAGCGACGTGGAAAACGACGACCGTTACCGCTCCCGCATCCAGCTTGCGCCGGAATCCTATACCTGCGCCGGGCCCATCGGCGCGTATCGTCATCATGCCCTGCGCGTGCATCAGGATATCGCCGAGGCGGCCGTCTGGAGCCCGAAGCCCGGCCATGTGGACGTGCGCCCCGTCATGAGCGGCGGGGAACTGCCCTCGGCGGACGTGCTGGAGGCCGTGCGCCGCGCCCTGTCCGCCGACGACGTGCGGCCGCTCACCGATACCGTGACCGTACAGGCCCCGGAGATTGTGACCTATGACGTGCGCCTGACCTGGTATCTGACGCGCACGCAGGAACCGCTGCTGGATACCGTGCGCGGGCGCGTGTCCGCGGCCGTGGAACGCTATCGCCTCTGGCAGCGCTCCATGCCGGGGCGGGACATCCTGCCCCTGCGGCTGTGTTCGCTGCTGGAGCAGGCGGGCGTCCGGCGCGTGGAACTGGCCTCGCCGGTCTATCAGCCCCTGAAGGGCTATCAGCTGGCGCGCGAGGGCGAAATTTCCGTCACCTTCGGAGGCGTTGAGGATGACTAGCTATCTGAGTGACGGAGACTTGCGTGCGCTGCTTCCGGCGCATCTGCATGACGATCCGGCCCTTTCTGCGGCCATTGAGGTGCTGCGGCCGCATTTGCAGGCTGTGGCGCGAGCCATTCCCAATCTGCTGATCTTTGCCCGGCTGGGCGGACAGCAACCGGAAACCATGCTGCCGCCCCTGCGTCGGCTTGTGGAAGCGCGGTGCGGTCTGCGCCCGGCGGAAACAGCCCTTCTGGAACAGCTTGCATGGCAGCTGCATGTGGATTTTCGCGAGGCCGCGCGCACGGATGCCGAACTTGCCGATCTGGTGCTGCGCTCCATTGCCTGGCATCGCATCAAGGGCACGCCCGCCGGACTGCGGGCCGCGCTGGAGCTGTGCGGCTTTCCCGGCGTGCGTATCGAGGAGGACGGCTCCGGGGACTACTGGGCCGCCTATCAGCTCGGCCTGCCGGACGTGCCCGACCTCGACGCCCTGCAACGCATCGTGACCATTGCCCGCGAGATGCAGCCCGCGCGCTGCCGTCTCTGGCGCATGTACAACGACGGCTACGACCGGCGGCCCGGCATCTGGTCGGGCGGCGCGCCCGCTCATGCCTGGAGTTGCTGCTGGTGGAGCAGCTATTCCGGCATTCCCGTACCGGGCATTCCCGGCATGGATGACGCTCACGATCTCGTGGTCAGCTTCGGTCGCCGGGACGTCCTGCACGCCGAACCCTATTTCACGGGCCGCGTGGGCTGGGGCCTGACGGAGCTGCTCTGTTTCCTCATCCCCTACATTGACAGGCCCATCTGGAGCCGCACGGCATGGAGCGACATTTTCAACCGCAAGAGCGCCTTTGTGCTGGGCGAGCTGTTCGGCACGCTGGCCGGTGATCGCATCACCTCCGGCGGCGTGTGGGATGACGAGCCGTGGAACGCCGAACCGTGGGGCGTCACGCTGGGCTGGGGACGCCGCGAACCCGCATGGCAGATGACAGGCCGCCGGTGGGCACGCTCACAGGCCGTCTTTTCGTGGCCGGAGTCCGCTCCCGCCTGCGGTCTCTGGGGCGACATCAACAGCAATTACGGCGTGCCCCTTGTGCGGCGCATTGTCCGTCCCGCCCCGCGCTGGTCCGCCTTCCGCTGGTCGGAAGATGTCTGCCGCGTGGAGCTGCTCCGCATCCTTGAGCAGTTCCACCATGTCCGGCCCGTACAGGGCGCGGCCCTGCGCCCTGCCGTTTCCACGGGCGGCATGGTCATGGCGGCCCTGCGCGCGCTGCCGGCTGCCTACATTGACCGCCCCGTCTGGGGCCTGAGCCGCTGGGGCGATGTCCTGCCGCGCCGTCACGGCTTTTCCGGCGTCTCGCTGCTGGGCACGCTGTCCGGCGAACGCCGGACCGCCCCCGGCAACTGGTCGGGCCTCTGGAACGGCAGGCCGTGGCGCGTCACGCTGGGCTGGGAGCGTCCCGAACCCGCATGGCAAATGCACGGCCGCCAGTGGTCACGCTCTCAGGCCGTCTATTCCTCTCCGGGGGAATCCGCTCCGGCCAGCGGTCTCTGGGGCGACATCAACAGCAACTACAGCGTGCCGACATACAGTTTTCCGGCTCCCGCCCCGCGCTGGTCCGCCTCCCGCTGGTCCGATGCCGCGCCGCCCCGGCACACCGTGCGCGTTCTCGAGCAGCGCCGCGCAACCCTGCCGCTGACCACGGCCCGCGTATGTGACGCATGGGCCACAGGCGCAAGCCCCGGCGCCACGCGCGCCACCGCCGGGCCGCGCATCCGCTGCCGGAACTGGCGCGGCCCGTGGGATGGTCAGCGCTGGAATCTCTGGCTTCTGCCCGCGCGCATATCGGGCATCCTGCTCTGGAATGAGCTGCACGACATTCTGCATACGCAGGCCAGCGGCGTCACGCGCCTGCCGGACAATCTTTTCGGGAGGGCCGCATGAGCGACATGGATCAGACCGTGGACACGCAGCAGCTCGCCCGTGACATCGCCCTGCTGCATGCCTTTGTGCATGGGGCCGAAAACGCCGCCGTATCTCTCGGCGGCGTGGATACGCCCACCCTGCGCGAGCTGGTGGCCTCCGTTCAGCGCGGCACGGCGCACCTGCTGGCACAGGCCGAGGCCTTCGAGGCCCGCGTGTCCCGCCTTGAAGCATTACTTGAAGGCATCGGCATCGAAGTGGCGGACGGCGCGCAGACCTCCACCATACAGGTCCTCGGCGGCCTTGCCAAATAGAAGCATAACCGCCGTCCGGCCCTCTCTCCGGGCGGCTCAACCCATAACCGGAGGAAACTCTCATGGCTGTTACCGCAGAAAGCCTGATCACCGGCGACGCTCTCGACTTCCTGATTACCCGCAAGGACGGCAAGCTCGCCAGGTCGTCCCTCAATGCCACGGGCGTTCTCTTTGCCGACGGCAAGGATGCCGAAGCCAAGATCACCGAAATCAACGGCCAGTTTGCCGCCCTTGAAAGTACCCTGAACACCTTCCTCCAGGGCGAGGGCGACGGCGGCGATCTGGATCGCCTCAAGGAGCTTGTCACCGCCATCAATGCCAACAAGGACAGCATCGACGCGCTGGTGGCCGATCACGTCAAGAAATCCGAAATCATCAACGACCTGCTGACCGGCGGTGCCGACAAGGTTCTTTCCGCCGAACAGGGCAAGGTCCTCAAGGGCCTGCTCGACAGCCTCACCAGCACCGTCGGCAACCTCAAAACCTCCGCCCGCGTCATCACGACCCTGCCGGAAACCGACGCATGGCCCGCCGATATGGCCGACGACGGCGTGATCTTCTACGTCCCCGCGTCTGCCTAGTCAGGGGGATGTGACCGAGGGGGGAAGGAACCCCCTTTGGCTGGCG
>CAJMRA010000148.1 GCA_905215675.1 uncultured bacterium
CTACGGGCATCGACAGCAGAGATAAGGGGGGTTCCTTCCCCCCGGAAGAACGATTCAGTGCTGACACCCCCCAGTCCGCCTGAAAAAGCGCCTTTTCTCTCCGGGGGGCGCTGTCCGGCAGCTCCCCAGCTTGACTTTAGGCGCGTCTTTCACCAGAGTTAAGTGCTTGCGGCGCGCGTGCCGCCGCCTATTTCGGACGCAACGATGCGTCGCACCACGGGAGCCAGCATGAGCGACTATAAAAAAACCCTGAATCTTCCTCAGACCGCCTTCCCCATGAAGGCCAATCTTGCCCAGCGCGAGCCCCAGATGCTCAAGCAGTGGGAAGAGCGCAACGCCTACGCGGCCATGGTGGAGACCTGCGCCGACAAGGGCCCCTACGTGCTGCATGACGGCCCGCCCTATGCCAACGGCCATATTCACATGGGCACGGCGCTCAACAAGATTCTGAAGGATATCATCATCAAGTCGCGCAACATGCAGGGCTATGAAGCCCGCTATGTGCCGGGCTGGGACTGTCACGGCCTGCCCATCGAACACAAGGTCGAGCAGGAACTGAAGGAAAAGAAAAAGACCCTGCCCGCGCATGTGGTGCGCAAGTGCTGCCGCGACTACGCCGACAAGTGGATCAACACGCAGCGCAAGGAATTTCGCCGCCTCGGCGTGCTGGGCGACTGGGATAATCCCTACCGCAGCATGACCCCGGCCTATGAGGCCGTCACGGCGCGCGAGCTGGCCCGCTTTGTGGAAAAGGGCAATGTGGTGCGCGCCAAGAAGCCCATTTACTGGTGCTGTTCCTGCCATACGGCGCTGGCCGAAGCAGAAGTGGAATACGCCGACCATACCTCGCCTTCCATTTTCGTGCGCTTTCCCCTGCCCGACGCGAAACTGAAGGACGTCTTCCCCCAGGCGGACACCGGCCGCAGCTATGTGGTCATCTGGACGACCACCCCGTGGACCCTGCCGGACAACATGGCCGTCTGCCTGCATCCCGAATTCATGTACGTTCTCGTGGAAGCCAACGGCGCGCAGTACGTGCTGGCGCGCGAGCTGGCGGAAAGCTGCGCCGCGGCCTTCGGCTGGACCGATTACAGGATTCTGGGCGAGGCCGAGGGCGCGAAGCTCGAAGGGCTAAAGGCGCGTCATCCTTTCTATGATCGCGTCTCTCCGCTGATTCTGGGACGCCACGTGACGCTGGACGCCGGTTCCGGCTGCGTGCATACCGCCCCCGGCCACGGCCGCGAGGACTATGAAGTCGGCCTGCAATACAAGCTGGACGTGCTTTCGCCGCTGGACGACGCGGGCCGCTTCCTGCCCAGCGTGGAATTCTTCGCCGGGCTGAACGTCTTTGAAGCCAATCCCAGGGTCATCGAGAAGCTGAAGGAAGTCGGCGCGCTGCTGCACGAACGGAAAATCAGCCATTCCTATCCCCATTGCTGGCGCTGCAAGAATCCGGTGATCTTCCGGGCCACCACGCAGTGGTTCATCAGCATGGAGAAAAACAACCTGCGCGGGCAGGCCCTGAAGGCCATCAACGAAAAGGTGCGCTGGATTCCCTCCTGGGGCCGCGAACGCATCTACAACATGATTGAATCGCGCCCGGACTGGTGCATTTCGCGTCAGCGGCAATGGGGTGTGCCCATTCTGGCCCTGCTCTGCGAAGACTGCGGCGAAGCCTGGAACGATCCCCGCTGGATGACGGAAATGAGCGAGCGCTTCGCCAAGCATCCCACGGGCTGCGATTACTGGTATGAGGCCGATCTTGCGGACATCGTGCCCGAGGGCCTGACCTGCCCCCACTGCGGCGGCACGCACTGGAAAAAGGAAAGCGACATCCTCGACGTGTGGTTCGACTCCGGCACGAGCTTTGCGGCCGTGCTGGAAGCGCGCCCCGAGCTGCGCTTCCCGGCCGATCTCTATCTGGAAGGCTCCGACCAGCATCGCGGCTGGTTCCACAGCTCGCTGCTGGTGGCCGAGGGCACGCGCAACACGCCGCCGTACAGGACGGTTCTCACCCACGGCTACGTGGTGGACGGCGAAGGCCGCAAGATGTCCAAATCCATCGGCAACGTCATTGCCCCGCAGGAACTGATCGACAAGTTCGGAGCGGAAATCGTGCGCCTGTGGGTGGCCTCGGTGGAATACCGCGAGGATATCCGCATTTCGGATCAGATTCTGAGCCGTCTGGTGGACGCCTACCGCCGCATCCGCAATACCTGCCGCTTCATTCTGGGCAATATCTCCGATCTGGACGCGGCCTCCATGCTGCCGACGGAAGACCTGCTGCCGCTGGACCGCTTCGCGCTGGATACGGCCGCACAGGCGCATCAGCGCGTGCAGGACGCCTATGAAGCCTTTGAATTCCACAAGGTCTATCACACCCTGCACAATTACTGCGTGACGGATCTTTCCGGCGTCTACCTCGATATCCTGAAGGATCGCCTCTACACCTCCGCCCCGGGGAGCCGCGAACGCCGCTCCGCGCAAACGGCCTTGTGCCATATCCTGCGCATGCTGGTGCGCGACATGGCGCCCGTGCTGTCCTTCACGGCCGAGGAAATCTTCGGCTGCATCCCCGAAGGCCTGCGCGAAAAGGCGGACACGGTCTTTGCCCTGCCGCCGCTGGACGCCGCTCCCTATCTGCTGGAAGACGGCGTGCGCGACGACTGGAACACCCTGCTCAACGTGCGCGGCGCCGTGACCCGCGCCATCGAACCGCTGCGCCGCGACGGCGTCGTCGGCCATTCGCTGGATACGGCCGTCACCCTGTACATGGCCGGGGAACTGCGCGAGCGCGTGGAAGGTCTGTACACGGATTTGCGCGCCTTCTGCATCGTCTCGCAGCTGCATACGGCGGATCTGTCCGACGCGCCCGCACAGGCCGTGCGGGACCCCGAGGTGTCGGGGCTGGCCATCGGCGTGGACAAGGCCGCCGGCGAAAAATGCGAACGCTGCTGGATTTACAGCACGGAACTGGGTACGGATCCCGCCCATCCGACCCTGTGTCCCCGCTGCGCCGCGGCCCTGAAGGAATCGGCCTAAGATCATGCGCTCCCGTTTCGGCCTGCTGGCGATAGTGGCCCTTGCGGCCATGGCGCTCGATCAGTGGACAAAGTGGCTGACCCTTGTCCATATTCCCGAGCATCGTCCGATTCCGGTCATCCCCGGTTTCTTCGATCTGGTAAACGTCCGTAACCGGGGGGCCGCCTTCGGCTTCCTGAACAGGTCGGATATAGAATGGCAGTTCTGGCTGTTTCTGGGGGCGACGGTGGCGGCGGTCGTCGCCATCGTCGCCCTGATCCGCTCCATGCGCAGGCCCGACGGGCGTCTGGTGCTGGGCCTCGGGCTGGTGCTGGGGGGCGCGCTGGGCAATCTGGCGGATCGGGTGCGCTTTCGCGCCGTCATCGACTTTCTTGATTTCTACATCGGCTCCTGGCACTGGCCCGCCTTCAATGTGGCGGATATGGCCATCTGTCTCGGCGCGCTGCTGGCCTGCCTGTCTCTCTGGCGACAGCCGCGCGAGGAAGGGCCGCGTAAAGGAACGCAAGCATGACCCTGACCCTCGAATGGTGGTATGTGCCGCTGGCGCTGCTGCCGATGGTTCCCACCTTCTGGAGCATCTGGCATATCTGGAGCCATGCGTTTTCATCGCCCCTGCAACGAAGCAAGTGGCTGGTCCTTGTGGTTTTTCTGCCTGTCATCGGCGGATTGATCTATATTTTCGCCGGTCGGGGCAAGGCCGGCAAAAAACTTTTCTGAACTCTGAAAGAGGTAGCGCCATGCGTCGTCAACGCCTTCTTCCCCTTTCCGCCCTCTGCTGCGCCGGTCTTGTCCTGAGCGGCTGCGCCGCCGGCGGATTGTCCTCGTCATCTTCCGGCGGCGGCAATCTCTCGCTGGAACAGCAGGTGCAGCAGCACGACATGATGCTGAAACAGCTGCAACCGGCGCAGGCCGACATGTGGAATCAGGTGCAAACCATGCGCCAGGAACTGAACGCCCTCAAGGGACAGGTGGATGATCTCAAGAATGTGGGCGGCGCCCGCGCCCTTGTGGAGCGCGTCAACCGCCACGACGCGGCCCTGCGCCAGATCGAGACCAGCATGGCCCTGAACCTGAATCTGGGCGAAGCCCTGCCCGCCCTGCCCGCCGGAGGCGCCGCGGCGGCCGCGGCGGCCGCGCCTGCCCCCATGAGCGGCGCGAGCAATGCCGCGCAGGATGCGGCCAACATGAATCCCTACGCGGCGGGAGCCAATTTCGGCCAGCCCGGACAAGCCGCTCCCGCTCCCGGCGGCAGCACCTGGGGACAGGCCAGCCCGCAGCCCCAGACCGCGCCCGCCCAGCAGAAGGATATTTCCCTCGCCCTGTACGACGCCGGTCTCAACGCCTTCAACGCCCGCCGCTATGACGAGGCGCAGCGCTCCTTTTCGGACTTCATCAAGAATTACGCCGATCACTCCATGGCGCCCGACGCCCAGTACTATCTGGCGGAATGCTACTTCCAGCGCAACCAGTTTGCCGATGCCGCGCTTGCCTATGATACGGTCATCACCAAGTACGGCAAAAGTTCCAAGGCCCCTGCGGCCTATCTGAAACAGGGCATCAGCTTCAGCAAGATCAATCAGGGAGCAGCGGCCAAGTCCCGCCTCAACGAACTGATCCGCAAATATCCCAATTCCGCCGAAGCCGCGCGCGCCAAGACATTTCTCAAGACAAACAAATAGACCTTCGTTCGCCGGAACGACGGAGAGCCGCGGACGACCACGAGCGCGCCGCGAGGAGAGCCGTCTCCCGTCCTTCGGCCTCCGTCGGCCGCCGCGCTTCATCTCCGGCGCGGGAACGCACGAACGAATGATTATTCAAGAGGCACAGGAGCCGCCATGTCCGATGTAACCCCAGACGGTACTGTCTACAAGCAAGTCAGCGACGAGATGCGCCAGGGTCTGCGGCGCATCTATCAGGAAATTGTCAACGCCTCGGGCGACGGCAAGAACCCTAACGGTACGGGGCATGATGAATTGTTTACCGAAGCTTCTGTTCAGCTGAACGAGATCATGGAGGCCACGGAAAAGGCCACCATGCGAATCATGGAACTGGTCGAAGCTCAGCTCGACTGCCAGATGGAAAGCGCCCAGCTGTTGAGCAGCATCAAGAGCGGACAGCCCTGTTCGGCCCAGCTGGCGCGCCTGACCTTCATCAACAAGAAACTGGGCGAAGATCTGACGGAAATCCTCACCACCCTTTCCTTCCAGGATTTGACGGGACAGCGTATCAAGAAGGTCGTCAAGGCGCTGCACGAAATCGAGGCGTCCGTCGTGGACATGTACCTGTCGTCCGGCCTCGTCATGGACGGCGCGGCAAAGGACCCCACGCGCTCGCTGGAATCCCTGCGCACCGAGGCGGGCAAGGCCATGGAAGCCTTCCGCGAAAGCCGCACCAAGGTGGCGGACGTCCTGTCCGACAAGGACAACAATCTCAAGGGCCCCAGCAAGGAAAGCGTCTCGCAGAGCGCCATCGACGACATGCTCGCCCAGCTGGGCATGTAGAGCAATTTCAGTTTGAAACGCTGCGCGTTTCAAACCATATTTCAAAGGTGAAACGCTCTAACCCGCCTTTTCATAACTCTTTCAAGCCCACAAGGAGCATAACGGCATGTCCGCAACCCCTGTCATCGGCCAATGGAGCCACGATCAGTATCTTGAGCAGGTGCTTGCCTTTCACGGGCACACCGCCCCGGGCGTCGTCATCGGCGGCTACATGGTGGAAGCGGCGCGACGTGCCCTGCCCGAAGGCGTTCTTTTCGACGCCGTTTCCGAAACCGTCCAGTGCCTGCCCGACGCCATTCAGCTCCTGACGCCCTGCACCATCGGCAACGGCTGGCTGCGCGTCTACAATCTGGGTATCTTCGCCCTGACCCTCTATGACAAGCACACCGGCAAGGGCGTGCGCGTCAAGCTGGATGCGGAACTGCTGCGCGCCTATCCCGACGTGCGCTCGTGGTTCCTCAAGGAAAAGCCCAAGAAGGAACAGGACTCCGACGCCATCGCGCGCCAGATACGCGAAGGCGGTTTCAACATGCTCTCTTCCGCTCCCGTGCAGATCCATCCCGACATTCTCGCCCGTCAGGGCAAGGGCCCCGTGACGCGCTGCCCGGACTGCGGCGAATACTACCCCGCCCGCTTCGGCGACCGCTGCCGCCTCTGCCAGGGCAACGGCCCCTACGAACACTGGAACAAGTAAGCGTTTTCACAGTTTGAAACGCGTGGCGTTGCAAACCATACGGCCCGGAGTGAGCGTATTTTCCGCTCACTCCGGGCCGTTTCCTTTTCAGGGGAAAAAACGCCCTGAAACCGACGGCAAGCGCCGCGTCCCTGCCCGAAGCCCTCTCCCCTCAGCTAGAGCATTTTTAGTTTGAAACGCTGTGCGTTTCAAACCATGCGGCCTGTCGTTGCGGTTTTTCCGCTCACTCTGGGCCGGGTGGCGCTGTG
>CAJMRA010000149.1 GCA_905215675.1 uncultured bacterium
TCGCGGAAAAAACGCGGTTTTTCCGCTCACTTTGGGCCGGGCGGCGCTGTGCCGTCGCCTCGCGTTTCACCTTTTTTCAAAGGTGAAACGCTCTAATAGGCCCCGTCTCTGGACAGGACGGCGGGCGGGGTTTTGGCGAGTATCCAGAGATCGAGCCAGACGGACCAGTTGCAGACGTAGTAGCGATCGAGTTCGACGCGTTCGGCGTAGGTGGTATTGCTGCGGCCGGATATTTGCCACAGGCCGGTGATGCCCGGCGCGACGCGGCAATAGTCGGGATAGGCGTCGCCGTACTTGGAAATTTCCTCTTCCACAATGGGGCGGGGGCCCACAAGGCTCATGCTTCCGGCAAGGACGTTGAGCAGCTGGGGCAGTTCGTCCAGACTTGTCTTGCGCAGGAAGGCGCCGATACGGGTCACGCGGGGATCATGGCGCAATTTGCGATCCGTTTCCCATTCGGCGCGGGCGTCAGGATGGGCGTCCAGATAGGCTTGCAGGAGCGCGTCGCCGTCAACGGCCATGGTGCGGAATTTGAGGACGGCAATGGACCTGCCGTTGCGGCCGAGACGCTGATGCCGGAAGATGGCCGGACCGCGACTGTCGATGCGGATCAGAAGAATCAGGAGCAGCCCCGGCACGAAACAGAGCAGGGAAAGGGGGACGGCGATGGAGAGATCGAGAGCCCGCTTGAGGCATTTGCGCCAGCGGCTGCGCAGATTCTGCTGGACGAGCAGGGCCGTCATGTTTCCCAGTTCATAGGGCGTAAACCATTGGCGGCGGAGCAGCTTTTCCACGGAATTGACGATGAGCACCTTGCCGAAGCAGCGGCAGATGTCGCTGATATAGTCGGCGTCGGCCCCCTTGAGCGGCGAGGACCAGACAAGGGCCACGGCGTCCGGGTAGCGGTTGACCAGCGCTTCAAGGCGCGGGCGGATTTTTTCCGGCCCGCCCGAGAGGCCGAACATGGCCGAGGGACGCAGTTCCAGCTCGGGATGCTGGCGCAGATAGTGCCAGAGATGCCTGCCGGAAGCGGACTGATCAAAGATGATGACGGGCTCGCCCCACCAGCGGCGCAGGCAGAAGCGGCGGCGGCAGAAGCGGCGCGCCAGCGGCACCACGCACAGGGTCAGCATCCAGCCCAGGGACAGGGCCGCCCGCGAGTAGACGTCGGCGCTCTTGCTGATGAAAAGGACAAAGAGAATGGTGCCGTACAGCAGGCTTGCGGAGGAAAAGATGGCCTGCAATTCCTTGTGGGCGGGCATGCGGCCCGTACGGTAGAGGCCGAACGCGGCGTTGAGGCAGGGGCCGAGAGTGAGAACAAGGCCGAGAATCCAGAAATACAGGTCCAGATCGACGCCGCCGAAGATGGAGCGGCCCAGCAGGGCGGCCAGAAGACAGCCCGCAAGACTGGCCATGTCATATGCCATGAGCACGCAGCGTTGCGGCACGATACCGAACCAGCGGCAGAAGCGGAGAAGGGGCGCGATGCGGAGAGAGGGCGGCGTGTTGTCCCCTTCGGGAGGACGATGAAAGAACAACACTATGGTTTACTCCGGCAAAGTTCGGAACAGGCGCTAGTCATGCGGGCACACTACCAGAGCTTGCCGGAAAGGTCGAGTATCCCTATTTCGACGTTTTTGTAGTTTTTTGAATGAGCCCTTCCGGCGGGAGAGGGAGCGGCCTGCCGGGGACGGGACGATGTTCCCGGCAGGTCAGGGCTTTTCCGCACCGTCGCGGGGGGCGGCGGCAAGACGTTCGAGAAGGAAGACGCAGACGGCGCAGAAGACGACGCCCGCGAGCGACGCGGGCAGGTGTTCCGGTCGGAACAGCCGCAGGGCCAGCGTCATCTGCTGCGCGGCGTCCGTGGCGGCGGTGACGGCCTGTTGCAGGAAGAGTACCTTCCAGAGCAGAAGCAGCCCGGCAAGGATGGCCATAACGCCGCAGAGGGGCGCCAGCCGGGGCCAGCGCCAGCAGAACAGGGCCGCCATGGCGCAGGCCGTGGCTGCGTATTCCGGGATGCGCCAGCCCAGCGCGGGAGCCGCGGCGGCGGGCGTCACCAGAACGCCCGCCAGCGCGCAGGCCAGCGCGGCGATACCGCAGAGGACGCGCAGCCGGGCGGCATCCAGACTCAGGGGGGAGGCCGCCGCCTGCCGCAGGGCGGCCATACCGCAGGCAGCGGCAAGGCCCGCCAGGGCGAGATGGAGCGGCCAGAGCGGCGGCAGGGAGCCCGGCTGCATCAGACAGAGGCGGAGGGCCTGCGGCAGGCTTGCCAGCGTGGCCGCGGCGGCCAGCGCCGACGGCAGCACGATGCCCCAGCCGGGGCGGATATCGGCGCGGCGGCAGCGCCACAGACCGATCAGCGCGCAGAGCAGGAGGGCTCCGGCGCAGAGCATGCCTTCGGCGGACCAGTCGGCGGCCCGGAAGCGCAGCACGACGGGGGCCGTCAACGTTTTTCCCGGACCGACGGCGAGTCCCGCCAGCCCCAGCAGGGCGCAGGCCGCGGCATGGGACAGCCACGGACGGGCCGCGTTGCCGAGCATGGGCGAGCGCCGCCGTGCGGCGGCATCCGCGCAGAAAAGCAGCGCGCTCGCCGCGGCCGCGGCAAGGGCAAGCAGGACGAGCGTTTCCCATGTGCCGGGAAGCGGCAGGCCGAGAGAGTGCGTCGGGGTAAGCTGCTGCATGGCGTCTCCTGAGGCGGGCTGTGCCGCCGCCTCGCGTTTCACCTTTTTCAAAGTTGAAACGCTCTGATATCGACAAAAATGTAGATTTTTCGCAATTAGTGAAGTTATAATATGAAATTCCCGTTGTCCCGTCATGTTTTTTCCCGGCGCGAAAGAAAAAACGACATAAATGTTGAAAAATGGGATGCCCGGAACGGCAACGACGGGAGGGGCTGAAAAAATGATTATGAATAATAATATATTACAGAAAAAATAAAAGCATGGCACGCACGTTGCTATTATCGGGGCGTTCAGGGGCGGCGCGGCGCTGCGCTGCCCGCGTCAAGTAAGGAGAAGGTTATGAACGCCACCGACACCGCCTTTGTTTTGCTGTGCGCCACCATGGTCATGCTGATGACTCCGGCGCTGGCGCTTTTTTACGGGGGGCTGGTACGCTCCCGCAATGTCCTTTCCACGCATATGCACAGTTACGCCTCGCTGGGCGTCATTTCGCTCCTGTGGGCCTTTTTCGGCTATTCGCTGGCTTTCGGCGGCGACATGGGCGGCCTTATCGGGGATTTGTCCTACGTGTTCCTGCGCGGGGTCGGCTCCGACGCGGCTCCCGCCGCCTCGCAGCTGCCGCATAATGCCTTCATGGCCTTTCAGGGCATGTTCGCCGTGCTGACGGTCGCCCTGATTTCCGGTTCCTATGCCGAACGTATCAAGTTCGGGGCCATGCTCTGTTTCTCCTGTCTCTGGCTTGCCTTTGTGTATTGCCCCATGGCGCACTGGGTATGGGGCGGCGGCTGGATGATGAAGATGGGCGCGCTTGACTTCGCCGGGGGCGCCGTCGTGCACATGGCTTCGGCCGCCGCGGCTCTTGCCTGTGCCCATGCCGTTGGTCCGCGCCGGATGGCCGCTTCCGCCCTGCCGCATAATTTGCCCCTGACCCTGCTCGGCGGCGGTCTGCTCTGGTTCGGCTGGTTCGGTTTCAATGCTGGCAGCGCCCTGGCTTCCGGCGGACTGGCCGCTCAGGCTCTCGTGAATACGCATCTCGCCTCCGCGGCCGGGATCGTGGGCTGGATGCTCATTGAATGGAAGCGTACGGGCAAGGCTACCACGCTCGGCGTCATCTCCGGCGCGCTGGCCGGGCTTGTGGCCATCACCCCCGGCGCGGGCTTCGTCAATACCATGGCCTCCATCTTCATCGGTTTTGCCGGCGGTCTGATTTGTTACGGCGGCGTTCTGCTCAAGAATTGCTTCCATTATGACGACGCGCTTGACGTGGTGGGCATTCACGGCGTCGGCGGTACCTGGGGCGCGCTGGCAACCGGCATCTTCGCCTGTGCCGCTATCAACAATGTGGATGGTTTGCTGTATGGTAATGCGAAGCAGCTCGGCGTGCAGGCTGTTTCCGTCGTGGGCACGTGGGTCTTTGTCTACATCGCCAGCCGCATCCTGCTCAAGGTGACGGACGTCCTCGTGGGGCTGCGTGTTTCCGCCGATGCCGAGGCCGTGGGTCTCGACCTTTCCGAACACAACGAACGCGGCTACAACCTGTAATGCCGGAATGAGGTTGCAATCATGAAGAAGCTGGAAATCATCATCCGTCCCGGAAAGCTGGAGGACGTCAAGATGGCCCTTTCCGCCGTGGGCGTCCACGGTATGAACTACGCGGAAATTCAGGGCTGCGGCCGGCAGATGGGCCACGCGGAAATTTACCGCGGCCGCACGGTGCAGGTGGACTTCCTGCCCAAGTTCAAGCTGGAAGTGGTGGTTGACGACGGCATTGTGGAAAGCGTTGTCGAGGCCGTGTGCAAGGCCGCACGTACCGAGGCCATCGGCGACGGCAAGATATTCATCACCGAAGTGCTGGATGCCATACGCATCCGCACCGGCGAGCGGGGAACGACGGCCCTGTAGGAGGGCCGCCTCTCCGCACCCCCCATCCTCCTCCGAATCGCGGTATCGGGAAAGGCGGACAACGGAGGGCGCGCAAGCGCTCTCCGGGCATCCGCCCCCGAACCGCGACGCGGAGGAGGTTTTTTATGAGGGGAATTTTTGAGAGCGTTTGGGCCAGAGCGTTTCTTCTTTGAAAAAGGCGAAAACGCGAGGCGGCAGTGTACAATGCCGCCCGGCCTAACTCGGCGGAAAAACGGCGTTTTTTCGCGAAACGACAGGCCGTATGGCTTGAAACGCCGCGCGTTTCAAACTGAAATTGCTCTCCATCGTTCTTTCGGCGGGAAAGGCGCGGCGCACGGGCTTTTCTTCTGCCGGCAAAGCGCGTACAAGCCAAGACGTTTCATTGATTACTCAAACAAGGAATGAACGTCCATGACCACTGCTGATCTCCGCCGGAGTTCGGCCCGGCTGCTGCCGCATACGCCGAAGGCGTTTTACCGGACGGCCCTGATGGCCTTTTTCTTCATCATGGGAGTGATTTTCGCCTCCTGGGCCATCCGTATTCCCGATGTCAAGGCGGCGCTGCATCTTTCCGACGCCGAGCTGGGCGGGCTGCTTTTCGGCGCGCCGCTGGGGCAGCTCCTCGCCATTGTGCCTTCGGCATGGCTGATCGGGCGCATCCGCAGTCGGCGTACCATCATTCTGGGGATGCTGCTCATGCCGACGGCGCTGGTGTCGCTGTCGCTGGCCGCGGGGCATGTTTCCCTGTTCGTCTGTCTGCTCTTTTTCGGCTTTGCCGACAACATGCTCAACATTGCGCTCAACTCGCAGGCCGTCGGCGTGGAAACCCTGTACGGGCGCAGCATCATGGCCACGTTTCACGGCATGTGGAGCCTCGGCGGCGTGACCGGCGGCGTCGTGGGGGCCGTTCTGGCGCCGCTCGGCGTGGCGCCCCTGTATCATTTCTGCCTGATTGCGCTGCTGGCCGTCGGCGTGCTGGCGGCGTTGCGCGGCTGGACATTGCCGCGGGAAGTCCGTATCGGCCACCAGATGACGCAGACGCGCCGCCCGGTTCGCTTCGATATGTATCTTGCCGTACTCGGCTTCATCGCTTTCGGCAGCATGGCCACCGAAGGGGCCATGTACGACTGGAGTTCCGTCTATTTCGCGCAGGTCGTCCAGCCCGGCGAGAGCCTTGTGCGCGTGGGCTATGTGGCCTGCATGAGCGCCATGGTCCTCGGGCGTCTCATGGCCGACGGGCTGATCAATCATCACGGCGTCGCCCCCGTGTTGCAGCTCAGCGGCCTGTGCATTGCCGGCGGTATGGCGCTGGCCCTGCTCCGGCCGGAAATCGGTTTCGCCGCCGGAGGTTTCGCACTGGTGGGATTCGGCATGGCCTCCATCGTGCCCATTTGCTACAGCCTCGCGGGCAAGTCCACCAGAGTGCCCCCGCAGGTGGGCATCTCGCTGGTGTCGTCCATCAGCTTTTTCGGCTTTCTTGCCTGTCCGCCCACGGTGGGCTTTCTTTCCCATCTTGCCGGATTGCGCTGGGCCCTGTCGCCCATTGTGGTCGTGGGCCTGCTCATCACGCTTGCCGCGCCGCTGATCCGCCGCCTGCGCCCCTGACCGGGCCGCCGAAACAATGAGGAATAACACCCCCCTGAGCGCCCGCCGCCAGGGGGGCGTTTGTTGAGGCTCAGGACACATTACGTTTTGTCTTGAGGGGGAAGGAACCCCTTTGCTCTGCTGTCGATGCCCGTAAGGCTCCTTTGTCGCCTGACGGGCACGGCCTGCGGTCGCCCGTCGGGTCGCTGCTCGCGGCAAAAAGGGCCCAGCCTTTCCGCAGCGAAGCGAGGAAAGGCGTTCCCGTAGTTCCCCCTCAAACTCC
>CAJMRA010000150.1 GCA_905215675.1 uncultured bacterium
GCGAAACGACAGGCCGTATGGTTTGAAATGCGCAGCATTTCAAACTGAAATTGCTTTATTCTGGAGGATGAGGCATGCCGGAGCCGCGGACGCGTTCCTTCGTCAACCGTCCCCCGGAAGCGCGAAAGCGGCGTTGATGATCCGGGACGACATGGGGCTTGACAGTGTTTTGGATTTTTTATAGAAAATGAAAATCAATTTCAAAACAAGTCAGGGCCATGCCCAAAGGAGCGCACATGAGCAGGATTCTTGTTCTTTTTGGTTCCAGCACCGGCAATACCGAAAGCATCGCCGCAAAGCTTGCCGCCTATCTTGAGGCAGCGGGCAATGACGTCACCCTGACCAACGCGGCCGACGTCGCGTCCGCCGGGGGGCTTGCCGAGGGCTATGACGCCGTACTGCTGGGTTGCTCCGCCTGGGGGACGGATGATCTGGAACTTCAGGATGATTTTGCCCCGCTGTTTGAGGATATGGCTTCCATGGGGCTGAAAGGCAGGAAGGTTGCGGCCTTTGCTTCCGGCGACAGCGAGTATGAACATTTCTGCGGGGCCGTGGACGCCATCGAACGTGCCGCCAGGGACCTCGGCGCGGAAATCATGACCGTCGGGCTCAGGGTCGAGGGCGACGCCGACGCCGCTCCCGGCGAAGTCCGGGCGTTTGCCGACGCCGTTATCGCCGCGCTCGGTAAATAGGGCATTTTCAGTTCCAGCGCGCTTTTTTCAGGAGGATGACGGGGAACGGTGACGCGCCATGGATACGGAAGTCGCCGGGCATCAGTCTTTTCTTGGCACCGGAGCGTTTCATCTTTGAAAAAGGTGAAGCGCTCTAGTGATTTTTTCCATGCTCTCGGGGGACGGTTGGCGAAGGAACGCGCCCGCGGCTCCGGCATGCCTCATCCTCCAGAATAGAGCAATTTCAGTTTGAAATGCTGCGCATTTCAAACCATACGGCCTGTCGTTTCGCGGAAAAAACGCGGTTTTTCCGCTCACTTTGGGCCGGGCGGCGCTGTGCCGCCGCCTCGCATTTCACCTTTTTCAAAGGTGAAACGCTCTAAAGCGCGTTGGGGGAAGGATGGGGGGCTCGGGGGGAAGAATTACGGGAACGCCTTTCCTGCGGAAAGGCTGGGCCCCTTGTGCGCGAGCCAAGGGGGTTCCCTTCCCCCCGGAAACCGCACGTTTAGCCGGCGTCGGCCGGAGCGTTTTCTTCCTTCTGGATATTTTCGAGGACGGCGCGGATGGCGCTGGACTGGCTGCGGACGGCGTTGACGTCCGCAAGGGTGGTGGTCATGGATTCGGCGATGCGTTCTCCGGCGTCCTTGACTTCCTCGACGTGATTATTGACGGCGTCGGTCATGGAGGACTGCTGGGCGGCGGTTTCCGCGATGCTCTGGACGCGGGAGCTGACGTCGGCCACGAGGGACTGGATGACGGTCACGGCTTCGCCGGATTGCTGGGTGTGGACGGCCAGTTCCTGAATGGCGGCGCTGGTTTCCTCGGCCATTTCGTTGCTGTGGCGCACGTCGCTGCGCATGGCTTCGATGGCGTTGGAAACATCGGTGGTGGCGTGCATGGTCTTTTCGGCCAGCTTGCGGACTTCGTCGGCCACCACGGCAAAACCGCGTCCGGCTTCGCCGGCGCGGGCGGCTTCGATGGCGGCGTTGAGGGCCAGCAGGTTTGTCTGGTCGGCGATATCGCGGATGATGAGCAGCACGGCGCCGATGGCGTCGGCCTGCTTGCCGAGATTGGACATGGATTCCATGAGGCCGAGGGAGCGCTTTTCCACCTGCTGCATGTTCTGTACGGACTGCTGGATGGTCTGGGCGCTGTCGTCGGCCTTTTCCTGCATGTGGCGCGAGGCCTTGGCGGCGTCGTCGGCGTTTTTGGCCACATCCAGGGCGCTGCCGTTGATCTGCTGCATGGCGGCGGCGGTATCGTGCATGCGATCGGAATTGGTGCGGGTACTTTGCTGGACGGAGGCGATGACGTCGGCCAGATGGACGGAAACCTGATCCAGCTGGGTGACGACGTCGCCGAGCTGGCTTGCGGTCTGGAGACGGGCGTCGCGGGCCGCGCCGGCGGCTTCGTTGCGCAGGCGCTGTTCCGCGCTGATGTCGCGGCTGATTTCCACGTGTCCTATTTTCTGACCGTCCTTGTCCTGAAGATAGCGGATGCGTACGTGCATGGTGCGGCCGTCGGGCATGGCGTTGTGGAGTTCGTTGGTGCCGTGGCGGAGCTGCTCGATGCCGCAGCGCGGCGTATTGCAGATATTGCAGCCCTTGGCGGAGCAGTGCTTGCCGAGGTACTGATCCACGGGAATGCACATGGCGTTGAGGGCCGCGGTATTGCAGAAGGTCCAGCGCATGTCCATGTCGGTGACGGAGATGGCGTCGGGGATGGAATTGAGGATGCTTTCGTACCAGTAGGACTGACGGACGCGGGCCTGCTGGAGTTCCTGCACGGCATGGGCAAGGGGCGTGTCGGGCAGTTCCGGCAGCGTTGTTTTTCCTTCCGCCGCGGCGCGGGAGAAGGCGAGCACGGCGTCGGCGCTCCGGCCCATTCTCTGGACAAGCAGAAAGGCGAGGATGGCGCATACGGGCGCAAGAACCGGCAGCAGCGGGATACGGTCGGCGAACAGGCCGCAGCAGAAGGCGAGCAGCGCAAGCAGCGCGCAGAGAAGCGCGTTACGCAGGGAGACTTTCATCAACGGGTCCTTTGGTGGTCGGCGTTCTTGAGCGTTGTGTCTTTGAAAAAGGAAAAACGCGGGGCGGCGGCGCGCCGCCCGGCCCGGAGTACGCGAAAAAAACGCGTTTTGCCGCGAGACGACAGGCCGCATGGTTTGAAGCGCACTGCGTTTCAAACTGAACTATATATAAAGAGAAATCGGCAAATACAGCCGTTTTTTTATGGCATGCGGAGAAGATTTTTGCAAATGCGTTTCCCCGGTCTTCCGCGACGTATCAGAGACGGGCGCGCAGGAAGTTTTCGCATTCTTCGGTCGGCATGGGGCGGCTGAACAGATAGCCCTGGGCGGCGCTGCAACGCAGGGTTTCGAGTCGTATGCGCTGGCGTTCGTTTTCCACGCCCTTGGCTTCAATGGCGATATGCGTCTTGCGGGTAAGGGCGAAGACCAGCGACAGCATTTCTTCAAGATTGGCGTTGCCGTCCACCATGCGAAGGATGCTGCTGTCCAGTTTGATGGTATTGAAATCCACCTGCGAAAGCATGGCGAGGTTGGCGTTTTCCAGTGCAAATCCGTCTATGGCGATGGAAAAGCCGTATTTGTAGAGGCGTCTTACGGCGTCATACAGAATGATGTTGTTTTCGTATTCGTTCTGCGGCGCCGACGCGGGAATGTCGATCTCCAGAAGGTGCAGGGGGATGGCGTGGCGCGAGCAGGACTGTTGCAGGACGCTGAACAGATCGGGACGCAGCAGCGTGTAACGGGAAAAGTTGACGGCGGTGGGCACGACGGGGATGTCCGTATCCAGCCAGCGGCGCAGCCGGGCGCAGACGCGCTCGAACACGGCGAAGTCCAGAAGGTGGGCGCGCCGTGTCTGCTCCAGAATGGGCAGAAAGGATTCCGGCATCACGATGCCTTTCATGCCGCGCATGCGCGCCAGCACCTCGAGGCCCACGACGCGGCCGTCGGCGGGATTGTGCCGGGGCAGCCAGTACAGCGTGATGCCGTCGCCTTCCAGACGCTGCTGGAAATCGTCCTGCTGACGGGCCGCGGCCTGTTGCAGAAGCGGCATACGCAGTTTCTGGGGCTTGCGGCCGTAGTGGCGCTGCTTTTCCCTGTACATTTCGGCGTCGGCGGCGGCGACCACGTCCGTGATGTTGTCCGGGGCGACGTGCCATGCGCCGCCCACCGAGGCGCTGTACTGCTTCCGAAAGGTGAAAATACCCTTGAGCCGGGCCAGTTTGCGCTGGAAGTCCCTCTTTTCTATGCCTTGCAGGATGGTGACGTATTCGTCGCCGCCTATGCGGTAGCTCTTGCCTTCCGGGAGCGCCTGCTGCAGCGTCCGGGCGGCGTCCATGAGCATGGCGTCTCCGGCGCTGTGACTCTGCTCGTCGTTGACCTGCTTCAGGCCGTTGAGATCGACGTAGATCACGCCCAGCGGCATCATGTGGGGCGTCTTGACGTCGCGGATGAAGCCGTTGCGGTTGATCAGCCCGGTCAGAAGATCGTAGTAGCCCGCCTGCCGCAGCTGCGCCAGCGTCCGGCCCCGCCAGATGGCGGTGGAGCAGAAATTGCTGATGGTCGTCAGCAGGGCCAGCGCGTCGTTGACGCGCTCCCTGGGAAAGTTGTCCGCGCCGATGACGCCGATGAGCCGGTTGCCGATGGTCAGGGGAGCCAGCACCAGCGAGTGGACGGCATATTCCGACAGCAGGGCATGAGCGTCCGGCTGTTCTTCCCGCAGCAGGTCCAGATCGGAGAGATGGATGCTTTCCCGCTGTTCCAGACGGGCGATCCACTGGCGGATGGCGTCGATGGAGACGTGCTGCAACTTGTTGCCGGGGGAGGCGGCGTTGCGGGAGCGCCATTCGTGGGTGCAGATGAGGGCGTCGTCGCGCAACTCGAAAACGTAGCTTCGCTCCGCCCGCAAGTACCGCCCGGTCATGCGCAGCACGGAGGCAAGCCCCGCGTCCAGCTCCTCGCTTTCGTACAGTTCGCGGGCCGTGCGCGTGATGAGATTCTTGCGGCGCAGGTCTTTTTCCAGCTGCTGTTGCAGCAGGGCGTGTTCCGTGATGTCCAGCACGATTTCCAGCCGGGCCGTGCCGCCTTTCCAGGGGATGAGCTTTGTCCAGAGCGTGAAGCGGCGACCGTCCTCGCCGTCCCTTTCGGATTGCAGGTAGTCGTCGAGCGAGAGACGGGCGGTCTTGCAGAAGTCGCAGGGCTCCGTCTTGCCGAGAATGGCGTAGCACTTGTTGCCCGGGCGGGCCTCCTCCCAGGTCTTGCGTGCCGCCGCGTTGACGTACAGCAGGTCGTGGGTCTGCGGATCGATGACGATGAGCTGTGCCGGAAGGGTTTCTACTATGGCCTCAAACTCAAACATGTTTGCTCCCTGTGGAATCGACTCGAAGCGCCGTCCTGTCTGCGTGTGCGCCGTTCCGTCCGCGGCGTGCCGGACGCCGTCGCCTCAGGGCAGCAGCTCTTCCGGGAGTACGGCAATGCCCGCCATGCTTCCCGGGTAGAGGCGTCCCAGCCTGTCGTCGAGGCCCAGGGCGGCGACGCCGTTGACCGTGAGCATGCGGATCAGGGCTTCCGCGGGCAGTCCCCAGCGTCGGCGCAGGGCGACGGCTTCCTTGCGGACATCCAGATCGCTGTTGGAGCTGAGTCCGTCCGTGCCGAGGCACAGGAGCACGCCCGCATGGGCCAGCATTTCCACCGGAGCCGCGCCCACGGCCAGATTGGCGTTGGAGCGGGGACACAGGCAGACGGCCGTGTCACCGTGCGCCAGCAGGGCGGCCTCCGCGGCGTCCACATGGACGCAGTGCACGGCCAGCGTGCCCGCGCCCAGCAGACCGAGCGCCCGCGCGTATTCCACGGGCCGCATATGCGGGGCCTGCCAGCTTTGCGGCAGCACCGTGCCGCCGTACAGCTCCCGCAGCGGGCCGTCGCCCAGCTCAAGCAGGCGCATTTCCTCCTCGCTTTCGGCAAGATGCAGGACAAAGGGCCTGTCCATGGCCTTGCAGAAGGCGTGGGCGTCGCGCAGCACGTCCTCGTCGGTGGAGTAGAGGGCGTGTCCGGCGGGCGCGCAGCGGCGATCCAGCCCCGGAATGGAGGTCGCTGCCCGGCGGCAGCGGGGCGGCCAGGGGCGGCGCTGATCAATGAAGGGAGGTTTTGCGCCGAACCATTCGCAAAGATGGGTGACGCCCACGCCGTACCGTGCGGCGGCGGCGTCCACGCTGGTCAGGTCCTGCCCGGCGTAGTCCGCCGCATGTCGCGTGCCGCAGTCCGCCAGCGCGGCGCAGGCGGCGTCGATGGCCGCGTCCCTTTCCTCCTGCGCGTCCTGCTCCCGCAACAGGGCGATCAGGCTGCGCAGCCACGGCGTGAAGCCCTGCCCCCAGCGGGTGCGCCCCGCCGTCCAGGAAAGCTGAATGTGGCAATGGGCATTGATAAGGCCCGGAATGACGGCCACATCCCCGAGATCGCGGATTTCCGTTCCGGAGGGAATATCCATGGGCCAGCGTTCCACGGCTTCCACCATGCCGTAACGCAGCAGCACGACGCCGTTGTCCACGGCCCGCAGGGGGGCCGCCAGCGCATCCCAGCCCCGGGCGGGACTTTCCTCCGTCAGGGGATAGATTGTTCTGGCCCTGATGGCCACCATATCGGGTAGGTTCATGTGGTTCTCGCTTTGCGACGCCGTCGCGGCCCGAAGTGCGCGGAAAAACCGCGTTTTTTCCGCGAAACGACAGGCCGTATGGTTTGAAACGCGC
>CAJMRA010000151.1 GCA_905215675.1 uncultured bacterium
CAAGGCTGGTTTATTTCTTGTGGATACAAATCATTTCAAAGTTGAAACGCTCTAGCTGAGGAGTTTCTCTTCCCCCAAACAGGCTGTGCGAATGGTGCGAACACTCCCTAGGCGAAGTTGTAGCCTGCGGCGAGGGCTTCGGCGTTGGCGGGAATGAGTTTGGCGTAGTGGCTGCCGACGACGCGGTTCAGGGCGTCCTGCACGCAGGCAAGCGGGAGGGCGTCCGTGGCCTTGAGCCATGCGCCGAGGGCCACCATGTTTGCCATTTTGACGGAGCCGATTTTCAGGGCCATGTCATTGGCGGGGATATAGACGGTGCGCTGCCGGGGGTCCAGCAGCGACTTGTCAATCAGGGATGCGTTGACGATTTGCACGCCGCCGTCGGCCAGCCGGGGCTGGAACTTGGCGAGCGAGGGTTCGTTGAGCACGATGGTGGAAAGGGGCGTCTGCACCAGCGGCGAGCCGACGGCTTCGGTATCGATGACCACGGTGCAGTTGGCGGTACCGCCGCGCATTTCCGCGCCGTAGACGGGCAGGAAACTGACCTCCCGGCCGAATTCCATGCCGGCCTGTGCCAGCAGGTTGCCGATGAGCATGACGCCCTGCCCGCCGAAGCCCGCAATGATGACGTCCTGATAGGCGGAAGCTGTCATGGGAGCCTCACTTGTCCAGAATATTTTTGGTCACTCCCAGCGGGAAGACCGGGATCATTTCCTCGGCTATGCGCCGATTGGCGGCCTGGGGAGTCATATGCCAGTTGGTGGGGCAGCCGCAGAGCAGCTCCACGAAACCGAAACCAAGACCTCGCAACTGCACTTCAAAGGCGTTGCGCAGCGCCTTTTTGGCGGCGCGGACGTGCTTGACGCTGTCGAGGGCGCAGCGTTCGGCATAGGCCACGCCGTCAAGTCCGGCCATAAGTTCCGCCATGCGCAGGGGGCCGCCTTCGCCGAGCAGGCGGCGGCCTTCGGGGGTGGTGGTGGTTTTCTGCCCCAGCAGGGTTGTGGGGGCCATCTGACCGCCCGTCATGCCGTAGACGGTATTGTTGATGAAAACGGCGGTAATCAGTTCGCCGCGGTTGGCGGCATGAACGGATTCGGCAAGGCCGATGGCCGCCATATCGCCGTCGCCCTGATAGGTGAAGATCACGCTGCCGGGGTTGGCGCGCCGGACGCCCGTGGCCACGGCGCAGGCGCGGCCGTGCGGAGCTTCCACGGCATCCACGTCGAAATAATCATAACTGAAGGCCGAGCAGCCCACGGAAGCCACAAGGATGGTGCGATCCGCCACGTCCAGTTCGTCCAGCACTTCGGCCACGAGCCGGTGGGCGATCCCGTGGTGACAGCCGGGGCAGTAGTGGGTGGGCCGATCGACCTGGGACACGGGAGCGTCAAAGACAAGGCGTTCGCCGTCCCGCGCGAGCAGGGCTTCGGGCGTCGTCATGCAGGCATCGTTCATGAGCGAACCTCCTTGCCCGCCAGCGCCTGACGGACAGGTTCTTCAAACATCTGGGCATTGGCCAGCAGGCCGGGCATAAGGCCGTGCCAGAGGACTTCGGCGCCGCAGCCCGCCGCGCCGAAGAGGGCAAGGCGCACGTCTTCGACCATTTGCCCAAGATTCTGTTCGACGACGAGGAAACGACGGCCGGGACGGGCGGCGGCAAGGGCGCGCAGCGCCTCGTCGGGGAAGGGGTAGAGGGTGACGGGGCGGAACAGGCCCACGGCCAGTCCCTGCGCGCGCAGCATGCGCAGGGTGCTGCGCACGGCGCGGGCGATGCTCCCGAAGGCGACGACGACGAGATCGGCGTCGTCGGTATCATAGGAAAGCCAGCGGGCTTCTGCGCGCATGGCCTCGTATTTGTCCTGAAGCAGGCGGTTGCGTGCGGCAAGGGAGCCTTCGGCGAGATACACGGACTTGATGAGACGGGGAGCCGCGCCGGGACCGCGCTTGCCGCGTCCCTCCACGCGCCAGGGCGCGGCAAGCGCGTCCAGCTGTTCGGGCGTGAGGGCGTCGGCGGGGGGCGTGCGGCGGACGGGTTCCTTGATCTGTCCCACGATGGCGTCGCCGAGCACCATGACGGGATTGGCGTAGGTAAAGGCCAGCGCAAAGGCGCGGAACATGAAGTCGTAGCACTCCTGCGCCGTGGCCGGGGCAAGGACGATATTCCGGTGATCGCCGTGACCGCCGCCCTTGACGGCCTGGAAGTAATCGCCCTGCGAGGGGCCGATATCGCCCAGACCCGGGCCGCCGCGCACCATGTTGACGAGGACGGCGGGCAGCATGCTGCCGTTCATGTAGGAAAGGGCTTCCTGCATGAGGGAGATGCCGCAGCCGGAGGAAGAGGTCATGGCCGGGACGCCCGCGGCGCAGGCGCCGAGCAGCATGGAGGCCGCGGCCACTTCGCTTTCGGCCTGCACATAATGCCCGCCCACGGAGGGCAGCAGGCGCGACATGGTTTCGGGGATTTCGTTCTGGGGAGTGATGGGATAGCCGAAATAGCAGCGGCAGCCCGCGTCCGCGGCTCCGAAGGCCACGGCTTCATTCCCCTTGATCAGTATGCGTTCGGCGGCGTCGCTCATGCCTTGCCTCCTTCCGTTGCCCGAACGGTGCGAAAGACGCGGATGGCCGTATCCGGACACATGACGGCGCAGGACGCGCAGCCGGTGCAGCCGTCGCCGGCGGTCATGACTTCATAGCCCTGATGATTGAAACGCCCTGAGGGGCTGATGACGCCCACAGGACAGGCATCGAGACAAAGGCGGCAGCCCTTGCAACGATCTTCCAGAAAAACGACTCGAGACATGGAAACAATCTCTGTTTGGCGCACGGTGGGGGGTCTACGTACTTGCCGGGGAAGAGGCGCGCCTTGTTGCGCCGACCAGAGCGCCGCCTCTTCACAGGGCCGGAGTTGGTTAAGGAAGGGGGGACCGCCTAGCGGATCAGCATGGCGTCGCCATAGGAGAAAAAGCGGTAGCCCCGGCGCACGGCTTCGCGGTAGGCGTCCAGTACGCGCCCGCGTCCGGCAAAAGCGGAAACCAGCATGAGCAGCGAGGATTCCGGCAGATGAAAATTCGTCAGCAGGCCGTCGATGACGCGGAAGGGACGGCCGGGATAGAGGAAGATATCCGTCCATCCGGCAAAGGGCTGGACGCGGCCGCAGAGCTGGGCCACGCCTTCCAGCGTGCGGGTGGAGGTGGTGCCCACGGCCACCACGGGGCGTTTTTCGGCCTTGGCGCGGGCCACGGCTTCGGCGGTTTCCTCGCTGATTTCCACATATTCGCGGTGCATGGCATGGCGTCGGATGTCTTCGCTGCGTACGGGGCTGAAGGTGCCGTAGCCCACGTACAGCGTGACTTCCGCCCAGCCGAAACCGGCCTCGCGCAGGCGTTCGCGCACGTCCTCGGTAAAATGGAGGCCCGCCGTCGGCGCGGCCACGCTGCCGATCTTGTCGGCGCGCGAATAGACGGTCTGATAGCGCCCGGCGTCTTCCTCGTCGTCGGTGCGCTTGATATAGGGAGGCAGGGGGATGTGTCCCGTGGCGGCGAACGCCTCGGCCAGATCGCCCGACCAGGAAAGCAGGGCGCGGCGACGGCCGAAGGGGCCGGATTCCAGCACGGTGACGGAAATGCCCGCCCCGAAGCGCAGCGTTTCGCCGTCGCGGATGCTGCCGCCGGAGCGGACAAGGCCTTCCACTTCCGCGCACAGTTCCCCGTCGCCGTTTCTGGAGGCCGACGCCTCCCGCAGCACCAGCGGCAGCGGCGTCAGCAGCAGGAATTCCACCTTGCCGCCCGTGGAACGGGTACCGAGCAGGCGCGCCTGAAGCACGCGGGAATTGTTGGCCACGAGCAGCGCGCCGGACGGCAGGCAGGAGGGCAGGTCGGCAAACATGCGGTGCTCCAGCGGCGCGTCGCCCCGGCGGGACATGACCATGAGGCGGGACTCGCCGCGATGTTCGGGCGGGAACTGGGCGATCTGTTCCTGCGGCAGGTCAAACGTATAGTTCTTCAGCAAAAAATCGTCGTCAGCGAACATGGAACCTTCCTTCGTTTCGTACCGTTCCGCGCGGAACGCGGCGGAGGGCCGTCCGGCGGGCATGCTTGCCAGCCCGTGGCGGAGAGGCTATCCTCAGACGCCGCGTCGCGGAGGAACGACGCGCGCCGGGCAAGGGCCGCGGATATTTCCGCCGTCAGCCCGGCCGTTCCTGCCCTTGGAGCAGATTACGCGGAAGAGGAGTATACCCATGCGTCGATTGCTTGTCACGTGCGTGTTGCTGGGGGGGCTTGCCGGGGGCGGCTGTGCCGACATGGGCATTTCCAACCCCTTTGCGGGCGGCGCGCCCTCGATCACCAACAACGGGGTGGAGGTCGCGCAAAGCGATTTGCTGGGCGTCGTCCTGCCCTCCGGCATGCGCCGTTTTCCCTCGCACGGCTACAGAATGTCCGGCGTCAATGGCGGCGAGGGGCTGGAAGTGCTGCGGGGCAACGTGGGCGGCGGCGCGCTGATGAACAGCCTGCACACGGGCCTGAGCGCGCAGGGCTGGAACCTCCGCTCCTGCTGGCGCAAGGACGACCGGATCATGTGCGTGTACGAGAGTCAGACCCGCATGGCCGTCATCCGCATCTCCTCGCAGGCCATGTTCAGCCTGCTGGAAATCTGGGCCGGAACCCGGCTGCCGGACGGCAGTCCTCTCAACATTCCCGCCGAACCGCCCGCGAGCCGGGGCGTCCCGGCCGCATCCTCGCCGGACTCCGGCGGCTTCGAGCCCGAAGGCGCGGCACAGGACTGGGGCGGCTCCCCGTCGTCCTCGTCGTCCGGCGGCTGGGGCGGCGGTTCCGGCGGACTTGAGGAGCGCCCGCTATGACGGATGCGTTTTCTTCGGCGGCGCAGAACACCTTTTTTACCGGTCGGCGTCTGCATCTGGGCATCTGCGGTTCCGTCGCCTGCTACAAGATGGCGGACGTGCTGCGCGCCTTTCTGAAAATGGGGCTGCATGTCTCGGCCACGCTGACGGACGGCGCGCGGCAGTTCGTGACGCCGGGCCTGTTCGAGGCGCTGGGGGCCATGCCCGTCTACGTCAATCACGCGCCGCGTCAGGAAATCTTCGGCGAGGAAGCCTTCGCCCATCTGGAACCGGGACAGCGCGCCGAGGCCATGCTCATTGCGCCCGCCACCGCCGACGCGCTGGCGCGTCTTGCGGCCGGGCGGGCCTGCGACATGCTCTCGGCCCAGGCGCTGGCCTTTGACGGGCCGCTGCTGGCGGCTCCCGCCATGAATCCCCGCATGTGGGCCAACGCGGCCACGCAGGAGAATGTCGCCGTCCTGCGGCGGCGGGGCGTGCGCGTCCTGTCGCCCGATACCGGCGGCACGGCCTGCGGCGATCAGGGGCAGGGACGCCTTGCGCCGCCGGACACGCTGCTGCTTGCCTGCCTTCAGGCCCTGGCGGAACAGGACATGGCGGGGCGGCGCGTTCTGGTGACGCTGGGGCCCACGCGCGAGCCGTGGGACGGCGTGCGCTTCTGGAGCAATCCTTCCAGCGGACGCATGGGCGCGGCGCTGGCGACGGCCGCCTGGCTGCGCGGCGCGAGCGTCGACGCCGTCTGCGGCCCGGGCTGTCCTCCGCTGCCGCCGGGCGTGCGCCGTCACGATACGGGCACGGCCCGCGACATGTTCGAGGCGGCGCGTGCGCTGTGGCCGGATATGGACATGGGCGCGTTCAGCGCGGCCGTGGCCGATTTTTCGCCCGTGCCCTACGGCGAGGGCAAGTTCAAGAAGGAAGGGGCCGCCGACGGCTTTTCCGTGACCTTCACCGCCAATCCCGATATCCTGCGGACGCTCTCGCTGGAACGGCGGGAAGGGCAGAAGGTCCTGGGCTTCGCGGCGGAAACCGTCCCGGACATGGCCGCGCTGATGACGCTTGTCCGGGGCAAGCGCGAACGCAAGCGGGCGGATCTGCTGGCGGGCAACGCCGTCAACGCTCCCGGCTGCGGTTTCGGTACGGACAGCAACAGCATGGCCGTCATGGACAGGAACGGGCACGAGGAATTCTGGACCTCGCAAAGCAAGGCCGACGTGGCCTGGAAACTCTGGTCATGGCTTTTGCGCGTCTGAACGCCTTTGCCGCGCCCTGGTACGGCAGCGGCGTGCGCTATCTGCTCGCGCCCGACGATCTGCCGCCGGAGTGGTCCGCCTGCGCCCTGCCGGGCACGTCCCCGGCCCTGACGCCCCTGCGCGCCGCGCCGCAGGCCCGGCCGCAGCGTCCCCCGGACCGGGCCGCGCAGACCGCGCCGCC
>CAJMRA010000152.1 GCA_905215675.1 uncultured bacterium
CGTTTCCGTTCCCCGTCATCCTCCTGAATAAAGCGCGCTGGGGGAGGGGTGGGGGGCAGGGGGAGGGCCCAGCCTTTTCACAGCGCAGCGAGAAAAGGCGTTCTCGTAGTCCTCACGCGCCAGCTGAGGGGGTTCCCCTCCCCCTGAATCTCAACCCTCAACCCATTTCAAAGATAAAATGCTCCAGGGGGAGACGGGAACGCTTGAGGGGGAAGGAACCCCTTTGCCGCAAGCAAAAGAGCTTCCTTCCCCCTCAGGACAGAATGTATGGCTTCCGGGCCTAGGCGGGCAGCAGCCAGGACAGCGGGCCGACCATGAGGTAGGTCAGCACGGAAAGGATAAGGGTAAGGGCGATGCTGTGCCCGATGGTGAAGCGGAAGAGCGAGCCTTCCTGTCCCACGGTATTGGTGGCCGCGGTGGCCACGGACAGGGACTGCGGCGACACCATCTTGGCGAAGCAGCCGCCGGCGGCGTTGGCGGCCACGGCCAGTTCAGGACGCATGCCCACGGCAACGGCGGTATCCTTCTGCATGCCGCTGAACAGGGCGCAGGCGGAGGTGTCCGAACCGGTGAGGAACACGCCCAGCCAGCCGATGATGGGCGAGAAGAAGGCGAAGAAGGCGCCCGTGCCGGTGAAGGCCAGACCAAGGGTCGAGCTCATGCCGGAGGAGTTCATCAGATAGGCCAGGCCGAGAATCATGGCGATGGTCAGAATGGGGAAGCGCAGCTGTACCAGCGTGCGGAACAGGCAGGCGACGGCGCGGCCGAAGCTGTAGCCCCGCATGAACGGTACGGAGACGAAGCCGGAAAGCAGGATGGCGGTACCGCCGGCGGAGAGCCAGTTGAAGGTGTAGTTGACGGCATAGGGGGAGCCGTCGGGCTTGAGGATGTTACCGGCAAGACCGGGCCAGCCGAAGGTGAAGACGGCGCCGGGGATGGCGTTGAGAATCTTCTTGAATTCGCCCAGGCCCCAGAAGAAGACGAAGACGGCCAGAATCAGGTACGGGGCCCAGGCGCGCAGCACGGAGAGCATCGTGTTGGTGTTTGCCGAGTGCTGCACGGGTTCGTCGCCTTCAAAGCGGAAGATGCTCGCGGGCTTCCAGACCTTGAGCAGGGCAATCAGGGCCACGATGGTGGCGAAGGCGGAGAAGATGTCGGGCAGCGTGGGGCCGTGGAGGTTGGAGACGGCAAACTGCACGCCCGCAAAGACCACGCCGCTCACCAGAATGGCGGGCAGCACTTCCAGCATGCGCTTGAAGCCGCACATGACGGTACAGACCCACAGGGGCACGATGATGGCCAGAATGGAGAGCTGACGACCGGCGATGGCGGTCACGGTCATCTGATCGAGGCCGGACATGGAGGCCGCCGTGATCAGCGGCACGCCGATGGCGCCGAAGGCCACGGGAGCGGTGTTGGAGAGTAGGGCGATGCCCGCGCCCCAGCGCGGGGAGAAGCCGAGACCCACCAGCATGGCGGCGGCGATGGCCACGGGCGTGCCGAAACCGGCGGTGCCTTCCAGGAAGCCGGAGAAGGCAAAGGCGATGAAGAGGGCCTGAAGGCGGCGGTCGTCGGTAATGCGCGCCAGCGAATCCTTGATGATTTCAAATTCGCCGGATTCCACCGTCATGTTGTAGACCCAGACGGCCGTGATGACGATCCAGACGATGGGGAAAAGACCGAAGGCCGCGCCGTTGAGTACGGAGTTGACGGCCAGCGGGGCGGGCATGCCCCAGACGAAGAAGGCTACCAGCAGGGCGCCCACAAGACCGCAGGCTGCGGCTATATGCCCTTTGGCCTGCCTTACGGCCAGCATGTAGAAAAGGATGATCAGAGGTACGGCTGCCGCCAGAGCGGACAACCACAAGCTTCCGGCAGGTGTGTACTGCTGTGCCCAGGGCATGGCTCTTCTCCCACACTTAAAGACACGGAGCCCCGAGGGCGACCCATATCGCAAACGGTCAACTCCAGAATAATGGAAAAATCCTACCCCGGCACAGGGAAAAAAGCAAGATGCAGGGAAAAAGAACTGGTGGGTTTGTGCGATGAATCAGTATTTTCTGAAAAAACGGACGCAGGCGGGGCAGATTGCCTGCCCCGCCTGCGTATCTCATGAAAAAGGAAAGGTTTTTTACAGGTTCGGCATACCGATATGCGGCAGGGCGGCTTCCAGGGCGCGCCCCATGCGCAGCAGCGGCCCTTCATCAAAGGCCTTGCCGATGAGCTGCATGCCGACGGGCATATGGCTGTCCGCCCCGAGGCCCACGGGGAGCGTCAGGCCGGGGAGGCCCGCAAGATTGAGGGACAGCGTGTAGGCGTCCATCAGATAGCATTGCAGGGGGTCGTCATTGCGGCTGCCCAGCGTCCAGGCCGTCACCGGCGAAACGGGGGCCAGCAGGGCGTCGCACTGCGACAGCGCCGCGTTGTATTCGTCGCGGATGAGGCGGCGCACCTGCGCGGCCTTGCGATAGTAGGCGTCGTAATAGCCGGAGGAAAGCACATAGGTGCCCAGCAGGATGCGGCGTTTGACTTCCTGCCCGAAGCCCTCGCTGCGGGAGCGCACATAGAGATCCGCAAGGTTTTGCACGTCGGCGGCCCGGCGGCCGTAGCGCACGCCGTCAAAGCGGGCCAGGTTGGAGCTGGCCTCGGCCATGGCAAGGATGTAGTAGGTGGCGATGGCGGCGTCGGTATGCGGCAGTCGTACGTCCACTATCCGGGCCCCGGCGCGTCCGGCCGCGTCAATGGCGGCTTCGCAGGCGGCGCGGACTTCGGGAGACAGGCCGTCGCCGTAGAATTCGGCGGGGAGGCCGAGCGTCTTTCCCTTGAGATCGGCGTCGGCAAGACCGGCGGCGTAGTCTTCCGCCGGGCGGGGATCGCTGGTGTTGTCCCGGGGGTCATGACCGGCAATGACGCTCAGCACGCGGGCGCAGTCCTCCACCGTCCGGGCCAGGGGACCCACCTGATCCAGCGAGGAGCCGTAGGCGATGAGCCCGTAACGGGAGACGCGGCCGTAGGTGGGCTTGATGCCCACGCAGCCGCACATGGCGGCGGGCTGGCGGATGGAGCCGCCGGTATCCGAACCCAGCGAGGCGAAGCACTGCCCCGCGGCCACGGAAGCGGCCGAACCGCCGGACGAACCGCCGGGAATGCGGGAGGGATCCCACGGATTGCCGGTTTTCTGATAGGCGGAGTTGTCGGTGCCGGAACCCATGGCGAATTCGTCCATGTTGTTCTTGCCCAGCAGCACGGCCCCGGCTTCCTTGAGACGTTCCACCACAAAGGCGTCGTAAATGGGCATGAAGCCTTCAAGAATGCGCGAGGCGGCCGTGGTGGGCATGCCTTTGGTGGAAAGCGCGTCCTTGACGGTGACGGGAACGCCCCAGAGGGCCCGGTTCGGGTCGGGGCCCTCGGCGTCCAGCGCGCGCGCCCGGGCGAGAGCGCCTTCGGCATCCACATGCAGCAGGGCGCCGAGGCGGTCTTCCGTGGCCCGGATACGGTCGAGGCACGCGGCCGTCGCTGCTTCGGCGCTTATTTCGCGGGCTTGCAGCTTGCGCGCCAGTTCGGAAAGGGAAAGCGAGCAGATATCGGTCATGGCGGGTATTCCTGAATCAAGAGTCGTTGCGGGCGGGGCGGGCGCGCCGGTTCGGCGCGGCTTCCCCCCCTCCGGCGGGTCTGTTGGAGCGTTTTGCCTTTGAAAAAGGAAAACGCGAGGCGGCGGCACAGCGCCGCCCGGCCCGAAGCGCGCGGAAAAACCGCGTTTTCTCCGCGAAACGGCAGGCCGTCCGGTCTGGAAATGTCTAGACGATGCGCGGGACGATGAAGAGGCCTTCGTCGCGCTCCGGCGCATTTTGCAGCACTTCTTCCCGGCTGCGGCGGCGTTCGGCCACATCCTCCCGCATGGCGGGAGCGTGAAGCGCAGGGCTGTAGAGGGGCTCGACGCCGGAGGTGTCCACCCGGGAAAGAACGTCCATGTAGGCGAGAATATCCCCGAATTGCCGGGCAAACAGGGCTTTTTCCTCCTCCGTGACGGAGAGACGGGCAAGGGTCGCCATGTGGGCGACGGTTTCTTTGCTGATTTCTTGCGGCATATGCGCTTCCTTCAATGACAATGATATGGGCCGCCGGTTCCGTGTCGCGGGCGGCGGGATGGCGAAAGAGTAGCCGAAACCGTCCCGGCTGCCAAAGCAAAAATGGGCGGCTTCGCGGCTGCGCCCGATCCTGTTCGGGCGTTTGCCTTTGAAAAAGGGGGGACGCGAGGCGGCGGCACAGCGCCGTCCGGCCCGAAGCGAGCGGAAAAACAGTGTTTTTTTCGCTCGCTTCGGGCCGGATGATGGAGAATGCGCTATTTCACGCCGGGCAGACGGAGCTTGTAGGACGGCAGGGGCGTCGTCCCGATGCCGTTGGACGTTGCGGGCGCGGCCGGAGCGGCGTTCTGCGGCGTCGGCTGCGGCGCAGGCGGCAGACCTTCCACAAGGGGTTCTCCCTGCTCGTTGACGGCGGGAAGGCCCTGTATGCGCAGGGCGGCGCGTTGCTGCACGGCGGTGCGCATCCGGCGGAAATCGCTCACGTCCAGCGGCTTGATGCCGGTTGCGGCGGGCTGGAAGAGATAAAGCTTCTGATGGGCGATGCCGGAAGCGTCCCAGCTGATGGGGGCCATGCTCCAGAGCATGCGCAGGGAGCGCACGCGCGCCGTGACGGCCTGGGAGGTTTCGCGGGCCGAGAGATTGATGTTGGCCGCAAAGCGGGCGAAGTCATAGCCCAGGGCCACCCAGAAGTCGTTGCCGGGGGCGCGCAGCGCCTTGGGCGCGCGCGCCGGGTCCCAGGCGCCGGGGAAGACCGTCAGCAGATACTTGTCCACATCGGCGACGGTCTTGCCGGAGAGGCTCTGTTCCCACGAATTGGTGCCGAGCAGGACAAGGCGATCCTCGCCGTTGTACAGCAGGCTGGTCGTGATTTGCGGCACGTCCTTCCAGACGCCGGGCAGGAAGAGCGCTTCAAAGGACGTGTTGGGAATGGGAGTGGAGCTGCCTTCCTGCTGCGTCGGCTTGATGAGCTGCGCGGCCGCCGTCGGCCAGGAACCGCTGTCGGCGCTGTTGTAGGAGGCCTTTTGCAGGGGGAGGCCCTTTTCCCGCAGTGCGCTTTCAAACAGGGTCACCATGCGCAGGCTGTACTGATCCGCGGGATAAAAGGCTCCGAAGCTGCGGATGTTCAGCGTTTCCGTGGAAAAATCAATGATGGCGTCGATCTGGTCGCGGCGGCTGGTGAAGAAGCGCCATGCGCGCGTCCCCTCGTCGCCGGTTTCCAGCGCGGGCATGAAGGCAAAGAAAACCCGTTTTTCCAGCAGACCGGCCTTGCGGGCGGCGGCATAGGCGGAACCGTGCAGGGGGCCGCCTATGACGGCGTTGTCGGCGGGCAGGGCGTTGACCTTGGCGATCCAGTCGCCGGCGGACGTGTTGATGACGTTCAGTCTGATTTTGATGCCGTTGCCCTGCAATTCCTTGACGGCCAGATTCGCGCCCTGGATGATTTTGCCGGCAATGGACGCATACGGGCCGCTGCGGGGCAGGGCAAGCGCAATCTGCGGTTCCGAGGGCGGGGGCGGCGTGCGTTTGATGCCCGGCATCTGGCAGGCGGACAGGCTGAAGGTCAGGACAAGCAGCAGGGACAGAAGTGCCGATTTCTGTTTCATCTGGGTTTCCTTTGCAAGAGTGAACCTGTGGACGGAACAAAAGGGAGGGGAGGGGGTTTGCCCCTCCCCTCGTTGTCAGAAGCATATTTGGAGTGTGTGTCTTGCCGGGTCCAGAGGCTGGAGCATTTTACCTTTGAAAAAGGAAAACGCGATGCGGCGGCACAACGCCGTACGGCCCGCAACGAGCGGAAAAAACCGCGTTTTTCCGCAAAACGACAGGCCGTATGCCTTGAAACGCAACGCGCTTCAAACGGAAAAAGCTCTAGCGGCGAGGTCCGTCTCCGCGATACTGCGGCGGGGGCCCGTCATATCTGTGGTCGGGGCGTTTGTCGGGAGCCTTGTCCCTGTGCGGCGGCGGAGGCGGACGGTGATCCGGGCGGTATCTGTCGTTGTCGTAATAATGGGGATTGCGGGCGGCCGTGCAGCCGCTGCCGAGAGCGGCGCCGCCGATCAGCAGCAGACAGGCCAGGGCCAGGGCCAGATAACGAGTCATGGCGACCTCCTTGGTGACGGCCCTTGTCGGTTGACGCGCAACCGGCGGCAATCTGATGCCGCGGCAAGGGCGGGGGAAACCGGATGCTCCCGCAGGGGGGA
>CAJMRA010000153.1 GCA_905215675.1 uncultured bacterium
GCGTTTCAAACCATACGGCCTGTCGTTTCGTGGAAAAAACGCGGTTTTTCCGCTCTCTTCGGGCCGGGCGGCGCTGCGCCGCCTCGCGTTTTCCCCTTTTCAGGGATAAAACGCTTTCATCGACAAAAAAGGCAACGGACACAGACCGTTCCCGCGTTCCGCCGGGCTCCGGGAACGGTCGTACCCCCTTCAAGCACTGCGAGGATACGCCATGAAATTCATGCATGCCGTTCTGGGTACAGGCGCGCTTGTCGCCCTGACCATGCTTCCCGCCCCCTTTGCCCGCACGCCGCTGCCCGTCTGCGTCGGAACGGCGCAGGCCGCCGCGCCGCGGGAAATCGCGCAAATCAAGACGACCTATGCCGCGCTGCAATCCTTTCGCGCCGCCTTCGAGCAGACGCTGACCCATCAGGAAAGCGGCAAGAAGGAAGTCCGCAAGGGGACGCTCCTGTTTCGCAAACCGCTTTCCATCCGCTGGGAAACCACCGAAGGGACCGAGGAACTGCTGGTCGTGACGCCCCGGGAAATATGGGATTATATTCCCGACGAGGAAATTGCCTACCGCTATCCCCCGGAACTGGTGCAGGACTCACGCAGCATCATTCAGGTGCTGACCGGGCAGGCCGCGCTGGACAAGGATTTCGACGTGACGGCGGAAGGGCGCAAGAACGGCTTCCGCGTGCTTCATCTCTACCCCAGGGACCCTTCGCCGCAGATGGTGGAAGCGCAAATCTATCTGGACGACAAGGGCTATATCCAGCGGGCGGACATCGTGGATTTCTACGGCAATCATAACGACGTGCGCTTCACGTCCTTCAGCGCCGACGCCCGCGTCCGGGATCAGGATTTCAGCTTCACGCCGCCCAAGGGCGTCGAGGTGGAAGATCGCACACAGAAAAAAGGCGTCGAGGAACGCGAACTCTTCAAGTAGAGCAATTTCAGTTTGAAACGCTGCGCGTTTCAAACCATACGGCCTGTCGTTTCGCGGAAAAAACGCGGTTTTTCCGCTCACTTCGGGCCGGGCGGCGCTGTGCTGCCGCCTCGCGTTTCATCTTTCAAACTGAAATTGCTTTATCCGCAAGATAACACGTAAAGAAGATTCAGCATAACGCCGCAAGGGGCCGACCGTCGAAATGACGGTCGGCCCCTTGCGGCGTTGACGTCCGTATCCGCCGGAGGAAGACATCCGGCGAATACTGTGGACGTGGGAACATTCCCCGGCCGCGCGGCCCGCTCCTCCCCAGAAAACGGACCGACGGGCAGGGGAGGAACACGCTCTACACGCTCAGGTTCAGACCGGAAAGCAGGCTGAAACCGTTCTCGCTGTTGTACGTGCCGAAATAGGAGCTGCTCATGCTGCCGCTCCACCATGCAGCCGCGATGCTTTCCATTTGCAGGGTCTTGCGCATGGCCGACGGCGAAATGTTCATGGCGGCGCGGGCCTCGTCCAGACCGGACAGCGCCTCAATCTGGCTGTAGATCTTGACCAGAGCGGGATTATCGTCAAAAACCTGCTGAATCTTTTCGATATCGGGATGCGTTCCGCCGATGGTGACGGCGCCGTCGCTGTTGATCTTGATGGTGAATTCCGCGTTGGGATCAATGGAAAGCGCGGCCAGCCCTTCCTGCAAGGCCGCAGCTTCCGTCCCCATCCTGGCAAAGGCCGTCCGCGCGGCACGGAGCTGCTCCTTGTCGTCGGCCTGCTGCCCGGACACCGAAACCACCAGATCGCCCGAGGCCGTCAGGCCAAAGGATACGGCGCTTTCATCCACTCCGGCTTCCTTGCAGGCGGCGCGCAGGGCGTCCGTGATTTCGGTCTGCTCGGCCAGCCATTCATTGACGGCTTCGGCATTTTCCGTTTCGGGATCAACCACAAGCTTGCCGTCGGCATCAAAGGCCAGCAGCACATTGCCGGTAGCGCCGACAAGCCCTTCCGCCTTCAGGCCGTCGCGCAGCGACGCGCCCAGATCGGTTTCTCCCAGGGCGCTTTGCAGGCTGTCCTGGAGTTCCCCGGAATCCTGCGGCGTCACTTCCGCCGTCATGCTGCCCGAAGCGGGCAGGGTAAGAATGACGTTCCCGGTATTCGCGCCGGCATCCGTCACCAGCTTCTTCAGACTTTCGGTCAGCTCGGTCTGATCGGCAAGCCAGCTGTTGACGATATCGGCATTTTCCGTTTCCGAACCAACCTCAAGCGCGCCGTCCTCGTTGAAGCTCAGGCGCAGACCGTCGCCCATGCTCACGCCCAGCGCCGTCAGTCCTTCGCGCAGCTCGTCGGCAAGATCGGCATTGTCGCCCAGCGCGACCGTCAAATCTTCCGCTTCAGGCGCAAGCACGATGAAGCTGCTTCCGCTCACACGGAAGCTGACGGAGCTGGTCAGCGTCACGCCTTCGTCGCTGATGGCCTGCACCAGACTGCGCCCCAGTTCGGGATGCGCGTCAATATAGGACTGGGCCGCCTTCCGATCCGAGGCGTTGTCGCTCTGGACGGAAATACTGCCGGAAGCGGACAGGGTAAACGTCAGACCGTTCATGTCCTGAACGCCCACGGACGCCATGGCGGACTTCAACGCCGTATCGAAAGACTGGCTCAACTCGTTGCGATACTTGCTGATCTGGGAAAAGGTCACGCTGTCGCTGTCGCTGAGGCCCATTTGTTCCATGGCGTAGCGCGTCAGCTCCACCATACTGGAAATCTGGCTGAGCATGCCCGAGCCGCTCATGCTGTTGAGGGCGGTCTGGGCGTTGGCCAGAAGGGAAGAGGAAGACGAGGACGTCGCGCTCTGCCAGTTGTACTGCATATAAGGGGAATAGGCGCCAAGGCCGTAGATGGACGACATGATGGGCTCCTGATGTTCTCTTTGCTTCGGGGATAGGGAAGGAAAAAACTTCCTTCATGTACGTTTGCCCCTACTCATGCAAAGAACGGGCCAACACCTTGAGGCCCTGCATCATAATCGCTGCGCGCCATACATGGACAGCGCCCGGCAAATGCTCTAGGATGCGTCCTATGGAAGCCTCATCACCTTCGCGGGAATCGCTCGAATTCGACGATCCCCATGCCGCCAACATGCTGTTCGGCCCGCATAACGCCCATCTGGACATCCTCGCCGCCGCCAGCGGCGCACGGCTCGCCACCTGCGGCGCGGGCCTGTATATTGATACGCCGGATCAGGCCGTTCGCCGCCGCCTCTGCAACCTCTTTCTCCAGTTGTACGAGCTGGCGCGCGGGGGCATGGACATAAGCGGGCAGGACGTCTCCCGCGCCTACGCCATGCTGACCGCCGATCCCGGCGTTAATCTGCGCCAGATATATAAGGAAGCCGTGTTTGTGGCGACGCCCCGCAAGACGGTCACGGCCCGCAATCTCGCGCAGAAAACCTATCTCGGCCTGCTGCGCAGTCATGAAATGGTCTTTGCCGTCGGCCCGGCGGGCACGGGCAAGACGTACCTTGCCGTGGCCATGGCGCTGAACATGCTCCAGCAGCACAAGGTCAAGCGTATCGTGCTGACCCGCCCCGCCGTGGAAGCCGGGGAGCGTCTGGGCTTCCTGCCCGGCGATCTGGCGGAAAAGGTCAATCCCTACCTGCGTCCGCTTTATGACGCCCTGCACGACATGATGCCCCAGGCCAAGGTGGCCGCCATGATGGAGGTGGGGACCATCGAGGTCGCGCCGCTGGCCTTCATGCGCGGGCGCACGCTCAACGACGCCTTCATCATTCTGGATGAAGCCCAGAACACCACCCGGGAGCAGATGAAGATGTTTCTCACGCGCATGGGCTTCGGTTCGCGCGTCGTCGTCACCGGCGACGCGACCCAGATAGACCTGCCCGCCCAGCCCGGGGAACGGGACGGCCGTTCCGGGCTCATCCATGCCCTCAAGGTCCTGCGCGGGGTGCCGGGCCTCGCCATTCACCATTTCAGCAAGACGGACGTCGTACGACATCCGCTTGTCGGCGCCATCGTGAACGCCTATGACGCATCAGAAAAAGCCCCCTCGCCCCTCTAGCGCCCGCATGCTGTGGCGCACCATCCACGCGCGCCACAATGCCGGAAAAGGTCTGTGGGTTCTCATCGGTACGCTCCTGCTGCTGTCGCTGCTGGCGGGCGCCAATTTTGAAGGCGCCCGCAAGATGTACGTGGCCGGGCAGGTGGCCGAACACGACGTGGAAGCCGACCGGGATTTGCTGGTCGAGGACACCCAGGCCACCAAGGCCCGCCGCAAGCAGGTGGAAATGCTGCAACCGCCCGTCTATGATCTGAGCATGGACGCCTTCGCGGCCTTCCAGCACCGGCTGCTCGCCGTTTTTCAGCAGCTCAACACCACCACGGGCGAAGCGCCTGCGGATTCCCCGGTGCAGCACTTCAGGAGCGATCTCCCGCCGGCCATCGCCGACGAAGTGATGCCCTATCTTGCGCAGCCGGAAATTCAGGCCGTCATCATCAACACGCTGTTTCCCCTGATCCGCGACCGCATGGCCGAAGGTCTGGTGGGCGACGTGCGCGCCTCGCGCGTGGGACGTTCCGGCGCCATCATCCGCAATCTGGACAACGGTACGGAGCTGTTGCGCCCCGATATTGTGGCCCTTCCCGATCTGCCCTCGTTTCTGGCCGAAATCTCCGGCAAGCTCCAGCAGACGCCGGGCCTCAGCGATTCCGCCCGGCGTGCCGTCAACAATCTGATGATATCCTCCCTGTCCGCCTCGCTGACGCTCAACAGGGAAGCGACCCAGAAGCGCGCCGCGGCCGTGGTCCAGAATGTGGAGCCCGTCTACTACCAGCTCCAGAAGGGCGAACTGCTCGTCCGCAAGGGCGAACGCGTCAGCCGCGAACAGCAAATCAAGCTGCAAAGCCTCTATGAGACGGCCTCGGACCCCGTTCGCTGGAACGTGGTCGTCGGCGCTTTTCTCATTTCCCTGGTGCTGTCCATCGGCTTCTTTGTGGCGCCCAGCGGCAAACCGGGAACGCCCCTGCGCTGCAAGGACATGCTGCTCATCTCCCTTGTGCTGATCCTGTTCGCGCTGGGGGCCAAGGGCGTCTATCTGCTGGGGCTGCGGCTCGACAGCTACAACTTCATGACCATAGCCTCCATTGCCTATCCCATTTCCGGCGGCGTCGGGCTGGTGGCCATGGTCTTTGCCGCGCGCCGGTATTGCAGCATGGGCCTGCTTCTGTGCTTCTTCTGCATGCTCATGCTTCAGGCGGACACCTCCTTCTTCTTCTATCATTTCCTGAGCGCCATGCTTGCCACCTGGATCGTCACCAGCGCCCAGAACAGACCCGACGTCATCTGGGGCCTGTTCCCGCTGGCCGGGGGCCAGATGATCATCTGGCTCGGCGCCGCGGCCCTGCTCCAGACGCCCCTGTGGGAAATTCCGGCCCAGCTGTGCGCCGTCGCCATCAACTCCCTGCTGACCCTCATCGTCCTGTTCGCCGTCAGCCCCGTTCTGGAGCTCATCTTCGGCTACAGCACACGCTTCCGCCTCATGGAGCTCATGAGTCTGGAACAGCCCCTCATGCAGGAGCTCATGGTAACCATTCCCGGCACCTACCATCACTCGCTGGTCGTGGCCAACATGGTGGAAGCCGGAGCCAAGGCCATAGGCGCCAACAGCCTGCTGTGCAAGGTCGCCGCCCTGTACCACGACGCGGGCAAGCTGTCCTATCCCGAATATTTCATCGAAAACCAGTTCGGCGGCCCCAACAAGCACGACCGCCTTGCGCCCTCCATGAGCGCCCTCATCATCCTTTCCCACGTCAAGAAAGGAACGGAGCTGGCCGAGCACTACAATCTGGGGCAGGATATTACGGACATCATCCGTCAGCATCACGGCACCCGCGTCATCCGCTACTTCTATCAGAAGGCGCTCAACCTCGGCGAAAAGGCCCGCGAATCGGATTACAGCTATCCGGGACCGCGCCCCCAGAGCAAGGAGGCCGCCATTCTCATGCTGGCCGATTCGGTGGAGGCTTCCAGCCGCACATTGACGGATCCCACGCCCGCCCGGCTGCGAACCCATATCGACACCATCATCAAGGGCATCTTCTCCGAAGGGCAGCTTGACGAATCCGAACTCACCTTCCGCGATCTGCATTATCTGAGCGAAAGCTTCCAGCGTATCCTGACCGGCATTTTCCACCAGCGCATCGCCTATCCCGACGCCAAGCTGCGCGGCGTGTCGGGCAAGGGGAAAAATTAGCGCGTCTTGCCTTTAGGGTGTGTTAACACTAAATCGTTCTTCTGGGGGGAAGGAAACCCCCTTGGCTAGCGCGCAAGGGGCCCAG
>CAJMRA010000154.1 GCA_905215675.1 uncultured bacterium
TTTTCCGCGAAACGACAGGCCGTATGGTTTGAAATGCAAAGCATTTCAAACTAAAAATGCTCTAGACAGATTCAGGGGGAGGGGAACCCACTCCGCTTGCGCGGGATGGGGTCCCCTCCCCCTGAATCTCAATCCTCAACCTGTCTCGTTTTGCGGAAAAGCGTTGTTTTCCGCCGGAGGCGGCTACTTCTTCAGCGGCATTGTCCTGGCGGTATCGACGGCGTACTTGAAGAGATCCAGCGGCAGGGCGCCGCGCACCATAAGATTATTGACGACGAAACAGGGCGTGCCGTCGATACCCAGCTTCTGGGCGTCTTCCTGATCTTCCTTGAGGATTTCCGCAACCTTCTTGCTGCGGCGGTCCTTGTCGAGGCGGCGCTTGTCGATCTTCAGACCATCGACAACGCTCTTGATGTAATCCTCGCCTTCAGAGACCAGCCTGTCACGATTCTGGAAAAGTTCCTTGTAAAACGTCCAGGCGGCATCCTCGCTTTGCAGGGAAAGGGCCACAAAATACTGCGCGGCCGTAACGCCTATGCCCTCGCTCAGGGGCAGATTCTTGAACACAAGGCTCACGTTATTGCCGTATTCCTTGAGGATGGCTTCCACGGTCGCGGCGGCCTGCTGGCAGAACGAGCAGGTAAAGTCGGAAAAGGCCACAATACGGACGCGGGCATTTTCCGGCCCGCGCATGGGCCGATTTTCCAGTTTCATTTCCTTTTCCACGGTCGCATCCTGCTTCCACTGCCGTTCCAGCGCGCTTTTACGGCGGGCGTTGGCGCCCTGCTGGGCAATATCCAGCACCGCCTCGCTGTTGTTACGCAGGACGTCCAGCACAAGTTCAGGATGCGCCCGGAAAATTTCCTGCAACTGCCGCGTCAGCGCTTCGTTGTTCTCGGCGGCGGCGATCGGCGCGCCCTGTGCCCAGCACAGCGCCGTTGCCATTATCAGGGCAAGTACTCGAAAATGTTTTTTCATATTGTTGCTGTCTCCTTTGAGCATCACGGGAAAACTCCGGGAGTAGGGAACCGTCGCCGACGGACAGGACCACGCCGGTATTTCCCGAAGGTATATGGACACAAACCGGGGGGACAAGGCCCGCGCGCCATCAGGCGTTGTTTTCCAGACGGGCCTGTGTTTGTGCGTCTTCAATCTTGTAAAGCAGCTCTTCCAGTTCCACCGGCTTCATCAGATAGCCGAAAGCGCCGCATTGCATGGCATGAACGGCAAGCTGCATATCCGCATGGCCGGAAAGCAGAATGACCTTGATATCCGGATACGTTTCATGAATGACCTGCAGGGCGCTGATACCGTCCATGACAGGCATTTTCACGTCCATGATGACGATGTGAAAGGTATCATTTTTCAGGGCATCCAGGGCTTCCTGTCCATTGGCGGCTTCGCAACAGGAAAAGCCCCTTTTTTCCAATCGTTTTTTTAAAAGGGAGGTGACTTCCTGCTCGTCATCAACCAGAAGGATATTGCTCACGGTGATTTTCTCCTCATGCAGCTTTGCGTGTTTGCCAAAAAACTTTTGTTTTCCACTGCAAAACCGTCAAAAAACGCCAAACGACCTTGACCGCCTACCTAAAATTACCTAAACTAGCTTTCGTTCACTTCATGTTTCACATGAAACACCGCACTGCGGGAGGAAATATATGACACGCATCATTTCCATAGCAAACCAGAAGGGCGGCGTTGGAAAAACGACGACGACCATTAACCTTGCAGCTGCCCTCGCTGTTATGGAAAAAAAGACTCTTGTCGTGGACTGCGACCCGCAAGCCAACAGCACCAGCGGTCTGGGCCTTGCGCAGGAAAGCATCTCCGGCGATTTGTATCGCTGCTTTTACGACCCCGAAAGCACGCCTGCCAATATTGCCAAAACACGCTCCCCTTTCCTTGATATCATTCCGGCCAGCACAAATCTTGTTGCCGTGGAACTGGAACTGGTGGACAAGATGGCGCGTGAATTTTTTCTGAGCGAGTGCCTCAAACATGTGGAAGGCATGTATGATTACATCATACTGGACTGCCCTCCCTCGCTGGGACTCATCACGCTCAATGCCTTCTGTGCATCGCGGGAACTGCTCATTCCCCTTCAATGCGAATTCTTTGCACTGGAAGGTATCGTCAAGCTGCTTCAGACCTATGAGCAGGTCCGCAAGCGCCTCAATCCCAACCTTTCCCTGCTCGGCGTGGTGCTTACCATGTTCGACATCCGCAACCGCCTCACGCGCGACGTCAAGAGCGAAGTGCAGCGCTGCTTCCCCGATCATCTCTTTACCACGGTGATTCCGCGTAACGTCCGCCTTTCCGAAGCGCCCAGTCACGGCAAGTCCATCATTCACTACGATATCAAATCCAAGGGCGCGGAAGCCTATATCAGCCTGGCGCAGGAAGTCGTTCAGCGGCGACCGACGCAGAAAGCCTCCGTCCTGCAGTAACTCAGCCTTCGTACACCGTATGCTCAAGCGCGCGATGATCGCGAAAATGCTTTTGTCGTATGGTCGTACGGCAATGGGCGCAGCGAAAGACCAGCAGGCCGCCAAGGTTGGCCGTCGTCAGATGAAAGGGGTGCGCGGGGTCCGTCCGCCAGTCGCTGGTTTCGGCCCCGCAATGCGGACACTTCACCGCCGGATCATACGGATACTTGAAATCCCAGTATTCCAGAAACTGGCGAAAATCCTCCAGGGGCTCCGCCGCCTCTTCCGGCGGCAGCAGACGGGCAAGCGCCTTTTCCACAGCGGGGCGCGCATGTTCCCACAAGGCGGCGGAAAGCTGTACGCCGCAAAGATTGTCCTGAGCGTCCCTGAGATAAAAAATATGCTGTTCTCCAGCCATTTGCTGCATCCTCGTTTTAGAGCAATTTCAGTTTGAAACGCTGTGCGCTTCAAACCATACGGCCTGTCGTTTCACGGAAAAAAACGCGTTTTTTCGCTTACTTCGGGCCGGGCGGCGCTGTGCCGCCGCCTCGCGCCTTATCTCGTTCAAAGATAACACGCGCCAAGAAATCATCCATCACGCCTGATTCAAAAAACAGGCGTTAATGTATCAGGGAGTACGCATGAGCGCAAACAAAGGTCTCGGTCGGGGTCTGGAAGTCCTCTGGGGCGGCAATGTCGCAACGGAAAAAAGCGAAGGACAAAACAACCTCATTGCCATTGACGCCATTTCGCCCAATCCGTCCCAGCCGCGCAGACATTTTGATGAGGAAGCCCTCAAGGAACTGGCGGAATCCATTCGCGCGCAAGGTATTCTTCAGCCCCTGCTCGTGCGCCCCGACGGCTCGGGAAATTACCAGATTGTCGCCGGGGAACGCCGCTGGCGCGCCGCCCGCATGGCCAATCTTTCCAAGGTTCCCGTCGTCATCCGCGAGATGAGCGACAAGGAAGTCATGGCCGCCGCCCTGATTGAAAACCTGCAGCGCGAAGACCTCAACGCCATTGAAGAGGCGCAGGCTCTCAAGGAATTGCGCGACGCGCTCAACATCACCCAGGAGGAACTTGCCAAGCGCCTCGGCAAAAGCCGCCCGGCCATTGCCAACGCCATGCGTCTGCTCCAGCTCAGCGAAAGCGCGCAGGAAGACGTGCGCCATGGCCGCATGAGCGCCGGGCACGCCCGCTGCCTCCTTTCCCTTCAGGGCCCGGAAGCCCAGGAAGCCGCGGAAATACTCCGCCGCTGCATCGTCGAAGACGGCATCACCGTGCGCGAAGCCGAAGAAGCCGTGGAATGCTGGAAAAAGACGGGCTGGCTCCCCGAATACATGCTCAACAAGGGCATGGAATCCGCGCCCCTGCCCCAGCCGGAAGCGCCCGCCAAGCCCACGCGCAAGAAAAGCACGGCCATGAAGCTCCTGCAACGCCTGCTCAACGAGGAACTGTGCAAGACCAGCGTCAGCGGCGACGCTTCCAGCGGCCGTATCACGCTCCGCTACAACTCGCCCGAAGAATTGCAGGCCATCCTCCAGCGCCTCGGCGTTTCCCTGCCGGAGGAAAAGGGAGAGGAAGCTCCCGCGGCGGAAGATCTCGCGGAAGCTCCCGGAACCTCCGAGACTCAGGACACGTCTGCCCAATAGAGCACTTTCAGTTTGAAATGCTTCGCATTTCAAACCATACGGCCTGTCGTTTCGCGGAAAAAACGCGGTTTTTCCGCTCACTTTGGGCCGGGCGGCGCTGTGCCGCCACCTCGCGTTTCACCTTTTTCAAAGTTGAAACGCTCTAGAGCAATTCCAGTTTGAAATGCTCCAGGTCTCGCCGCACGCCTTCCCCGGGGGCGAACATGCGCCTCCGGGGAAGGCCGCCTATATTTTTTGCAGAATCGCGCCGAACATCCCTTCCATGAAGGGGTGATCATGCGGCGTCTGCATCTGTTCCAGACAACGCAGGCCCGCAGCTTCCAGACGCCGCACGACGTGTTCGTTTTCGGCGGGATGCAGCGTGCATGTCATATAGACGAGGCAGCGGCCCGGCAGCAGACGCCCCGCAAGCGCAAGCGCAATATCGTATTGCAATTGCGGAAAATCAGCCATCCGCTTCGTATGACGGCGAATGTCCGGCCGTCGCGCCAGCACGCCCAGGCCGCTGCACGGCACATCCGCCAGAATGCAGCCCGGCCAGCGCCGCACGGGCGGTCGCCGTCCGTCGGCCAGCGCCGCCGGGGGCATCTCCAGACGCAAGCGCCGGAAATGTCCGGGCAACTGCCGCAACCGCGCCCACGAGGCGTCGGAACACAGGCCGACGCGCGCGCCCTGCTCCGCCGCCAGCGCGGCCTTGCCGCCGTAGCCGCAGCAGGCGTCCCAGAGAGGCCCTTCCCCCATGCCCGCCCTGTCCCACAAGGCGGACATCAGCCATTGCGATCCTGCGGACTGGGAAGAAAGCCTCCCCTCTTCCATCAGCAAGGCCAGCTTCTCCCCGCTCTCCGGGGTCGGCAGTCCGCCGGGAAAGGCCACGCCCCACGCTCCCACGGCAACGGGCCGCCGCTCCCCGTCGCCCGCGTTCAGCAGCTCCTGCCGCAGACGCGCCGCCTGCGGTCGCCCGGCGTGAATGCGAAAGGCCGCCACGGGGCGCGCCTGACTCCGGCAGGCCAGCCGTTCCGCCGTCTCCCTGCCGTAGGCGCGTTCCCACATTCTGTAGACGAGTTCCGGCAGGGCAAAAAAACGCGCCCGTACCGCCGGGCTGTCCGCCGCCTCTCCCTGCGCCACATAAAAATCCGCCTCATGAACGGCCGTTCCCCAGCGTTGCAGCGATCGCAGAACCCCGTTGACGAGCTTTCCCAGACCCGGCCCGTAGACCCGCCGCGCCGCATCCACCGCCGTGGAAAGCACGGCATACGCCGGAACGCGCTCAAGAAACAGCATGCCGTATGCCGCGACCAGCAACAACCGCCGCAACGGCAGGGGCAAGTTCTCGGGACGCGGCAACAGACGCCGCAGCAGCCATTGCAGACGGATTTCCTGACGCAATGCGCCGTAAAAATATTCCGCCGTCAGATTCCTGTCCCGCCGTTCCGCCGTCGGCAGGGCCGCCAGCACGCTTTCCAGCGCCTCCTGCGCCGACGACGGCGCCGACTCCCCGTCCAGCAGGCTCAGGGCCTGCCATGCCCAGACCAGCGCCGACGGCGACGCCTTGCGCAACTTGCCGGAAATGGTCGCGGTCTTGCGTTCCCGCGAAAAAGCAGCACCGTCAGACATACGGATAGTCTCCCGCCATATAGCGTGTTAACACTCAATCGTTCTTCTGGGGGGAAGGAAACCCCCTTGGCTAGCGCGCAAGGGATGTTTCCTTCCCCCCAGACCCCCCATCCTTCCCCCAACGCGCTTTTTCAGAAAAGGAACACTGGCCAGGCGGTAAGTACTTTGCGGCACAACGCCACCCAGCCCGAAGCGAGCGAAAAAACGCGCTTTTCCGCGAAATGACAGGCCGAATGATTGAAACGCAACGCGGTTCAATCAAACTAAAAATGTTCTAAATCGTTCTTCTGGGAGAAAGGTCCCCTCAAAACAAAATGTCATGAGCCCTGCGCCTAGAGTGTTTCACCTTTGAAAAAGGCGAAACGCGAGGCGGCGGCACAGCGCCGCCCGGCCCGAAGTGAGCGGAAAAACCGCGTTTTTTCCGCAAAACGACAGGCCGTATGGTTTGGAACGCGCAGCGTTTCAAACTGAAATTGCTCCAGGGCCTGTTAACACTATTTTTCTATTTATTTCAAATAAATAGAAAACATAGGCGACACATAACCTTTGAAAAGGACTTGCCGCCTGGCCTGTGCCCCCTCTG
>CAJMRA010000155.1 GCA_905215675.1 uncultured bacterium
CGCGCTTTTTCAGAGGGGACACAGGCCAGGCGGCAAGTACTTTTTCAAGGATTATGTGTCGCCGATATTTTCTATTTATTTTAAATAAGTTAACAGTCCCTGGAGCATTGCACCTTTGAAAAAGGTGAAAACGCGAGACGGCGGCACAGGCCGCAGGGTTTGAAGCGCACAGCGTTTCAAACCGAAAATGCTCCAGTAGCAACAAGCATGCGGGACCGGACGCGGGGAGACGAGCTCCCCGGCACAAACGCCGCGTCGAGTCCATCGGGCGCGGAGGAGAACAAGCATGGACCAGCAGGACAAGGAACTTGCACAGCGCTGCCGGACGCTGCACGACAGCGCGCGCCGGGCGGAGAGCTGGCTCAGGGACAACAGCGACGCCGTAGGCAGCGCAACGGGCGCTCTCCAGAAGGAAATGCGCCATGCCGCGCGTTTCTTCGGCAAATGCGAAGCCGCCGCCCGGCGCAAGATGTGCGTGGGCGTGTTCGGCCCTAGCCAGTCGGGCAAATCCTACCTTATTTCCGCTCTGGCCCGCACGCCGCAGGGAGTGCTGCTGGCGGACTTCTGCGGTACGACGCACGACTTTCTCACGGAAATAAATCCCGAAGGCGGCAAGGAATCCACCGGCCTTGTCACCCGCTTCACCACGACGCCCCCGCCGGGGCTGACGCCCGACTTTCCCGTCCGGCTGCGCCTGCTGACGGAAACCGACGTGGCGCGCATTCTGGCCAATACGTATTATGCGGACTGCAACCACAAGGACGCTCCCGACGCCGAGGCCCTGGACGCGGCCCTGGACGAACTGGAACGAATGGCGGGCCCGGAAAACAACGCCGTCAGCGCCGACGATGTGGAGGACCTGCGCGAATACCTGCAACGCAACTTTTCATCCCGGCCGCGCGTGCAGATGCTGCAATACGGGTACTGGACGCGGGCCGTGGCGCTGGCCCCCCGTCTGGATACGGCGGGACGCGCCCGCCTGTTCAGCCAGATATGGAACGGCACGCCCCAGTTTCACGATCTTTTTCTGACCCTGAGCACGGCGCTGGAAACGCTCGGGCGCGCCGCGGAGGTGGACTGTCCGGAAGCCGCCCTGCTGCCCCGCTCGGCCAGCATCATCGACGTGGCGACCCTGAAACGACTGAACAGGAATGACGGCGACGACATACTGACGTTGCGCGCCGTCAACGGCGGCCCCACGGCCGGCCTGCCGCGCGCCGTCGTCACGGCGCTGACGGCCGAACTTACCGTCGCCATGCGCGAGAAGCCCGACGATTTCTTCGACCATACCGATTTGCTGGACTTCCCCGGCTACCGCTCGCGCTATCAGCTGGACGATCTCGCCGGTTCGCTGGAACGGGATGAAAAACTCCTGTCCGAGCTTTTCCTGCGCGGCAAGGTGGCCTATCTGTTCGAGCGCTATTGCGAGGAACGGGAACTGACCAGCATGCTGCTGTGCATCGGTCCCGGCAATCAGGAAGTGCAGGACCTGCCGCGCGCCGTGCAGGACTGGATCTCTTCCACGCACGGCGAAAACCCCGCGTCCCGTGCCGGCAGACCTCCGGCCCTGTTCCTCGTGCTGACCAAAATGGACATGGAATTCGAAAAGAAGGCGGGCGCGCCGTCGGTGGAAAAGCGCTGGGATATCCGCCTCCATGCCTCCCTGCTGGACTTTTTCGGCAAGCAGTACGACTGGCCCCAGAACTGGGACGGCACACACCCCTTTACCAATACCTTCCTGCTGCGTAATCCCAATTTCCGCTGCGAGGCCGTTTTCGATTTCGACGCCGACGGAAGGGAAAAGAACATCCGCCTGGATCAGGAAGCGTATGTGGCGGAGGTCCGGCGCGCCTTTCTCGATTCCGAAACCGTCCGTCGGCATGTGACAGATCCCGAAACCGTCTGGGATGCCGCCATGAGCCTCAACGACGGCGGAATCACCCTGCTGCGGCAGCGCCTGCGCCCGCTCTGCAATCCCGAACTGAAACGGGAGCAGCTGCGCGTCTCCCTCGCCGAACACTGCCGCCGTCTCACAAGCCTGCTGCAACCCTACTGCCCCAGCGGCGACGCCGCGGCCCGGCGCGCCGAAAAGGCGGAACTGGCCCGCAAGCTGGCCCGGGCGCTGGCGCAGGTCGCCTCGGCCCAGCGGCTGGGCAAGCTCATGCGGCGACTCCAGGTCGAGGACTGGCAGCTGTACAACGTCTGCATCCGCATGTCGCGCACCCTGCCGGACGACTCCCGAACCCCGCCGACCGGCATCATCGGTACGCGCGTCAAGGCCGAAGACCTGCTGCTCGACATTTTCGGCGACGAGGCCCCCCTGCCGGAACCCGCCGAACAGGCCGCGCCCCTTGCCCGCGACAGCGTGGATATCCTGACGGATCACATCATGGACTACTGGTTCGATCAGCTCCACGACTTTGCCGCCGACACGCAGCTCCGCGGCCTCTTCGCCCTGCCCGAAGACCTGCATAACGCGCTGTGCCGGGAATTGCAGGCCGCGGCCCTGCGCCTCCGCCTGCGCGAACACATGGCCGAGGCCTTGCGCGCCGCCTCGGCCTACGGCAATATAGAGCGCGAACGCCTGTTCTGGAAGCAGGCCAGCATCGCCGCCGATGCCGTCAACGCCTTTGTGGACTGGCTGGGTTTCGATCCCCGCCATGCGGATGCGGCCGCCCGCACCATTCCCGCGGGCAACAGAACCATGACGCTCTTCGATCCGCCGCCCCCGTTCCAGGGAGAACCGCATATCGAGGAAAAGGAACCCGCCTACGAATTCGCCTGGTATCGGGACTGGCTGGCCGCGCTTGCCCACGTCGTCACCGAAAATGCGGCCCTGGCGGACGGCGCGCTTCACGATCCCGCGCAGGCGGAACGCCTGCGTTCCATTCTCCAGCTCTGGAAGGACTAAGCATTCATGCGAGCCACTATTGCCACTCCCGAGGGGGGCGCTCCGGGCACAGCCCTCATGGAAGTTTTCGACGCGCCCGCCCTGCAGGGCGAACCCCGCTTCACCATCCTGTCGCCGCAAGGCTATCTCTCATCCGACGGCTGGCAGGAAAGCAGCACGCCGCTTGCCCCCGCAGGCTGGGAAAACGAGGGCGGATGCCTGCGCATCGCCGTCGGCCCCTCCGTGGTGGATCAGCTTGATCCGCTTGAGACCTACCGTCTCGGACTGGGCGAGCAGGTCTGCGTCCTGCAAATCGGCGATCTGCTCTTCTCCCACATGGGCGGCGGTCAGGGCATGGGCCCCCAGACCGACCCCGTGAATACGGAAGAAGCGGAAGAAGCCGACCAGCGGAACGAAAACACGGAAACGCAACCGGAGGACGACACGCCGCCCTCCGAAGAGCCGCCCGCCGAAAAACAGGCTTCCGAACCGCAGCCGGAAGAACCTCCGGCGCAGGAAGTCCCGCAGCCTCCCGTGGAACGGCTGACCATGGGGGGAGAGGACGCGCCGAAGGAAGACGCGCCCGTCGCCCCGGAACCCGCGCGCCGGAACCGCCTGCCGCTGTTCCTGCTGCTGGTGCTGCTCCTTGCCGGGGGCGGCCTTGCCTATCACTATCTGTCGTCCGACAAGCAGCCCGCGGCCACGGCTCCCCTGCCGGAACTGCCCAAACCGGACAGCCCGGCCCCGCCGACCCCGGAAGCTCCGGCCCCCGCCGCGCCGTCGGCGGAACAGCCGCAAGCCGGAACGCCGCCGACGCCCGCCCCGTCAGCCCCGACCGCAACGCCCGCCGGTACCGCCGCCCTGTCCGAAGCGCGGGAACTGCTGCGCCGCAATGCCGCGCCCGAGGAAACGCTTGCCGCGGGCAAGGCCCTGCGCACACCCGACGCCGACGCGCGTCAGAGCGACGCCGCCTTCCTGCTGCTGGAAGACGCCGCCCAGAAGGGCAACGCCGAGGCCATGCTCCTTGTGGGCCGTTTCTATGATCCCGCGTCCGATCTGCCGCGCGGCAGTATTCCGCCGGATCTGTCGCAGGCCAGAAGCTGGTATGAAGCCGCCCGCGACAAGGGGAACGCCGAAGCCGCACAGGCGCTTTCCAGCCTGCGCAGCTTCGTTGAACAAAAAGCGCGGCAGGGCGACGAGGAGGCCCGGCTGCTGCTGCAAAACTGGAAATAGAGCCCGGGGGCGCGGGTCACCCCGCACCCCGTTTTTCTCCGTTGAGGAAGTGCTGATGAACAAACGCCGCTTTCATGTTTTCCGTCATGTCGCCGCCCTGCTCTGTCTCGGCGTCGCTCTTCCCGCCCTTTTCCCCGCTCTTCCCGGCGCAACGGCGGAAGCCGCGCCGCTCATCCAGGAAGGGAAAAAAACGCTTTTCCAGCGCGTCGTCAGTCATCCCGGCGCGCGGCTGTATGCGCTTCCCGACCAGAAAAGCAAGCCGCGCGCCCTCACGCCCTTTACCGTGTTGTACGTCTACGAACGGTCCAGGGACTGGCTGCGGGTCGGCGTCGGTACGCAACAGTCCGATGGCTGGATTGAGGCCGCCAAAAGCACGCCCTGGAACCAGTCGCTGACCCTGCTTTTCAGCCCCCGCGCCGGGCGCGATCCCGTCCTGTTCTTCAAGGCGGAAAAGGACCTCAATGATATTTGTCAGGCGCCGGACATGGAACAGCAGCTGGACAAGCTGCTTGCCGCCGCCCAGACCACTCCCGCCGCCGATCTGCCCATCGTGGCCAGCGAACCGACGGAAAGCAAGGGGGCCGTCTCGGCAAAACGCTTCTATCTCATGCCCATCCTGCAAATGAAGGACCCCTACGAAGGCGTCAAATTCCTTCAGGTGGCCTCCATCGATCCCGGCAACGCCGCCCAGCAGCAGCCCGGGGCCTCGGGGGCTCCCCGAACCGGCATTGCCATCGTCATGGATACGTCCGTTTCCATGAAGCCCTACATCGACCAGAGCCGTAACGTCATCCGCACCATTTACGATCAGCTGGAGCGCGACGGCATGACCGACAACGTGGGCTTTGCCGTGGTGGCCTTCCGCAGCAGCACAAAGGCCACGCCGGAACTCGGGTACACCACGCGCGTCGTCAGTGACTTCGCCACGGCCAAGAACCGCGCCGCTCTGGAACAACGTCTTGCCGAAGCGCAGGAAGCGACCGTTTCCAGCCATGATTTCAACGAGGATTCCCTCGCGGGCGTGTACAAGGCCGTTGAAAGCCTGAGCTGGGGCGACTATTCCTCCCGCCTGATTCTGCTTGTCACCGATGCGGGCCCGCTGCGTGCCGACGACAAATACCGTTCCACGCCCATGGCCGCCGGAGAAATGAACGACTTTGCCCGGCAAAAGGGTATCTGGATTTCCACCCTGCACATCAAAAGTCCCAAGGGCAGCGGCAATCACGCCTATGCCGAACAGAACTACCGCAAGTTAAGCCGCCTTTCCGGCGATCGCGCCAACTATCAGGCCGTCAACGCCTCCACCCCCGAGCGCGGCGCGAGCGAATTCAGCACCGTTGCCGCCACGCTGGCCCGCGGCATGGTCGCCATGGTCAAGAACACGGCCGAAGGCAAGATCATGACCCGCCCCAAGGACGAAGCGCCCGCCAAACTCACCCCCGAACAGCAGGCCGAACGTCTGGCGGCCGCGCTCGGCTACGCCATGCAGCTGGAATATCTCGGCCGCCGCAACGCCAACCGCGCGCCCGACGTCGTCAACTCCTGGATTGCCGACATGGATCTGAAAAAGCTGGCCCGCGGCGAGCATGACCCCACCGTCGATGTGGCCGTGCTGCTGACCAAGAACCAGCTCAACGACCTCAGCGTACAGTTGCGCTCCATTATCGACAATGCCGAACGCACCAAGAAAACCGACGCCCGCGACTTCTTCCAGGGCATTCTTTCCGCCTCCACCCGCATGGCCCGCGATCCCAACGCGCCCACGCAGGGCAAGAGCCTTGCGGAACTGGGCGTGCTGGGCGAATTCCTCGACGGTCTGCCCTACAAGAGCGACATCATGCTGCTTCGTGAAGACGACTGGTACCGCATGAGCATCGGCGAACAGACCGCCTTCATCAATCGCCTCAAGTCCCGCCTTGCCCGCTATGAGGAATATGATCGCGACCGTGATAATTGGGAAAGCTTCGGACAGGCCAATGCCGGCGACTGGGTCTACCGCGTGCCCCTGAGCATGCTGCCCTAGAGCATGTTAGCACTATTTTTCTATTTATTTCAAATAAATAGGAAAACATAGGCGATACATAACCTTTGAAAAGGACTTGCCGCCCGGCCTGTGCCCCCTCTGAAAAAGCGC
>CAJMRA010000156.1 GCA_905215675.1 uncultured bacterium
TTCCTCCGTTCCGGCAGCCGGTGGTTCCGACGGGCGGGTCTGGCCCTGTCGGCGCTCCCGATGCTTCTTCTGCCCGCCGGAGAAAGCCCTGCCGCCGATACCGACGCCGTGTCCTCGCCGAGGGGCTTTCTCATGGACATGACGCCGCTTTTTGACGCACGCACCGGCCGTATCCGGGCCATTGCCCCGGAATGTCGCGCCGTCACCGGCATCATCGAAAGCCAGCCCTTTGTCTGGAGCCGGGATTTCGGCATGATTCGCATCCCGGTCTCGGCGCCGGACTACGGCATGGGCGTCTTTCTGAGCGACGACGGCCGCACCATGGCGGGCTTTCTCTCCCGCAACGACAGAGACTATCCCGTCGGCTACGGTCAGACGTGGGCCCAGCCCGGCTTTATCTGGCAGTACAAGGGAAAACGACATTTCATGTCCCGGCACGGGCTTATTGACGTGGACTGGCGCGGCCTGTCGGCCGACGGTCGCGTTGCCTTCGGTCAGGGAAAGGAACCCGTCCCCGGCGCGCCCCGGCCTGACGCTTCCGGGGAGGAGCTGGAACGCTTCGCCAGAACGCCGCAGGGCAAGAAGGCCATGGAAAGGGGCTATGTGCACAACAGGCCGCTCTGGTTCGTCCGGGAAGGAACACGCTACAGGGAACTTCCCCGATTCATGAACGAGCGTTCGCTTCCCCAGCGACTTCTGAGCCGCGACGGGAAAAAAATCATACATTTCCGGGGAGCCAACAGTTTTGTTCGCGATCTCCGAACCGGCAGGGACCGGCAGCTGACCTTCGGCGGCGCCGTCGCGGGCGGCGTGCCCGGAAAAGAACGCAACATCATCCGGGCGGGCGATCCGGACAATCCCCTGTTCCGCTGGGGAAGACACAGGCTTTTTCTGGACGGCCGCCTCCTTACGGACGCGGAAATAGCCGACTTGCAAAAGGCGAAGGATCTGTCCCCCAGAAGTCCGATGCTCCTTGACTGGTACGTCAAGGAGATAGGCGAATGCACGCCGAGCTTCGACGCGCGGCACAACCTGTGCTATATCCGTCTGGAGCTGTACCCGCCAAGGAGAGAGGAATATAACATCAGGGTTCTGGCCCGGCTGGACGACAAGGGCGGGGCCCTCCCCATTGACGACGACAAGTCCTCGGGGGGCTACCTGTTTCTGGGGGACATCAGCGACAACGGCCGGATCGTCCTTTACCAGCGGGGACGCGAAATGCGTATCTGGAACGAGGATATCCAGCCCCCCCGCCCGTTCAGCGGCTCGTGGAAGCTCCGGGACTATCTGGCCTCGTTCGGGCTTGTCCTTCCTTCGGATCGGGAAATCCAGGACGCCGTCATGAGCCCGGACGGACGCTGCTTTTTCGGCACGCTCTCCGCCGGGGATGACGAAAAGAGATTCCCCTATCAGGAATTTCTCGCCTGTACGGGCGAGGGCGTCAGCCCGCCGTTCTGGACGCCCCCGACGGGGAAAAGGACGCCGTAACGCCGGGCGACGCGAAAAGACGCCGCCCCGTCCCGGGCATGCGCTGCCGCCGAGAGCCCCCGGCTTGACATCGCATACCCGCGCCTCTACCTTTTCCTTCAGGAAGTGACGCAATTCCAAGCCGTTGACGACGGGAAAGGCGGGAGCGGAACACGCGCGCGCCGCCGCTCCTTCCCGACAAGGGACAGGGAAGGCCCGCCTTGCCGTCCTCTCTTCAACGCGCTATATACGGGTGTTCCCGAACGCGCCGCCGCGACCGCGGCGTCCGGGCGCCGGAAGCATCCATGCCGGGCCGACGTCCGCTCCCCGGGACGTGTTAACACAAAATCGTTCTTCTGGGGGGGGTGAAATAAATAGAAATAGTAGTGTTAACAGGCCCTAGGGGGCTTTCTCCACAGACGACGCATAGTTACCGTTTCAACCCATGCTGGATTAGTTATGAACATGACGCCGGTCACCCGCGCGACGCTGCCTCCGCTGGAAAGCTATCTGGAAAAAATCAGGGAAATTTTCTCCTGCCGCTATCTGACCAACAACGGTAAAAACGTGCAGGAACTGGAACAGGCTCTGACCGGCTTTCTGGAAGTCCCGCATCTGACGCTCTGCACCAACGGAACGCTGGCCCTGCAACTGGCGCTGCGTCTGCTCAATCTCAACGGCAAGCCCGTCGTCACCACGCCCTTTTCCTATGTGGCCACGGTTTCCGCCCTGCTCTGGGAAGGCTGCGAACCCGTCTTTGCCGACATCGATCCCCGCACGCTCTGCATTTCCCCCGAAGCCGTGGAAGCCTGCCTCAACGCGCGTCCCGACATTGCGGGCGTCCTGCCGGTGCATGTCTACGGCAATGCCTGCGATGTGACGGCGCTGGAGGACATCTGCCGCCGTCACGGCGTCGCCCTGCTGTACGACGCCGCCCACGCCTTCGGCTGCCGCATCCATGATCGCGGTCTCCTGTCCTGGGGAGACGCCTCGGCCGGGAGTTTTCACGCCACCAAGCTCTTTCATACCGTGGAAGGCGGCTGCGTGGCCTGCCGCACGGACGAAGCGCAGGAACGCCTTTCGCTGCTGCGGGCTTTCGGGCATATCGGCGACGATTTCATCTGTCTGGGCATCAACGCCAAGATGTCCGAAGTCCATGCCGCCATGGGCCTGTGCATGCTGCCGCTTCTGCCGGAGCTGATCCGCCGCCGCGCCGAACTCTGCGCCGCCTATGACGCCCTGCTGGACCTGCCCCGCTCGGGACTCGCCAAGCCGGCCATGTCGCCCGATCTGGAATGGAATTACGCCTATTATCCCGTCATCTTCCCGGATAACAAGACCATGATGCGCTGCCTTGCCGCGCTCGGCAGGGAACGAATCCATCCCCGCCGCTACTTCTATCCCAGCCTGAACACCCTGCCCTATGTCTCCCCGGTGTCCTGTCCCGTCAGCGAGGACATCGTGCAGCGCGTGGCCTGCCTGCCGCTCTGGCCCGATATGGGCATGGACACGGTGGAACGGGTGGCCGCCATCCTGACGGCCACCCTGTAAGCCCGACGGCACGACGCCCGCGCCCCCGGACGGCGGACGCGCAACCGGCCCCGCCGGAGACAGTCCGGCCTTCCCGCCCGGCCAAAAGTGAGCGGAAAAACCGCGTTTTTCCGCGAAACGACAGGCCGTATGGGTTGAAACGCGCAGCGTTTCAAACTGAAATTGCCCTAACTCGTTGGAGGAAGGGAAATGCCCTCTCCTTCGTCGAAGTCCCGCCTGCCCCGCTTCCGGGCGTCATCCTCCGCCACTTCGTCCTGCCAGCCGTTCCGGGTATGCGCAAGGCAATCGAAGCGCGCCGCATAGGGCTTGATGTCCAGCAGCGGCGTCCCGTCCAGAATGTCCACGCCCCGGATATGCAGCAATCGTCCCTCCCGCGCCTCAAGCCGGACAATGCTCATGCCCAGGGGATTGGGACGGCACGGCGCCCGCGTGGCGAAAAGGCCGCGCTCCACATCCTGAAGAAAGGGCCTGACCACCAGCGAGACCGCCGGGGCCCGATGAAGATAATACAACAGATAAATGTGGGAATAGCCCTCGATATCCTGCAATCCGGCGGCATATTCGGGAAAGACCTCCACCGTCCCCGTACAGTCGGCGGCGTAGCACGGCTGTATGGGCGTTCTGCGGGCTTCCGTATGGCCGGAATGGATAATGCCTATGGGCCTGAACACGATTTCCGAAGGAATCATACCCGTCTCCTCATATCCTGCATCGTTTCACGGCAAGTTTTTTCTGGAAAAAACAGCGAAAACGGCGTATACTAAGAGCATCCCCCCTTCCTGACACAGGGGGATTTTTTCTTTGTCCCTCTTGCGGATTGCTCCACTATGCCCGATTCCTCCGAAGATAGCGACCCCGGACGCGACCTTTGTCTTGATGCCCTCGCGCGGGGCTGCGAAGCCGCGCGCTTCGACGTGCGCCGCCTCCGGGAAGCGCCGTCGCTGCGCATGACGGCCGTCTTTCATCAGCGCAGCGAACGCTATGCGCTCATCAGAAAGGCCACGCTCTGGGCCGCGGAAACGCACGAATACCTTTACGCATACGCGCCGTCCGATCTTGATTCCGCCCTCTGGCGCGCCATTCTGGACGACGTTCTCGCGCGCGGGCTTGCCGCCATACGCCCCCACGACGAACACATGACGTCCTATATCAGCGCCGTGCTTCTCTGCCGGAGCTGGCATGCCGACGCCGCCGACGCGGTACGGCGGGCGCGTTTCGTCAGGAGCTTTCGCTGGGGCCTGCGCGGCTGGGCGCGCCTGCGGACCATCGCCGTCCGCCTTCCCGACGCGGAACAGGCTTCCGCCGCCTGCGTCTGCAACGCCTCCGCCCGAAACGCGCTGCTCCCGCTGATACGGAGCGCGCTTTCCCCCCTGTTTACCCTGTAGGAGTTTCGTCCATGAATTCCCTGTATCTGCTTCTCGGCGGCCTTGCCGCGCTGGCGCTGGGTTATTTCGTCTATGGCGCATGGCTGGAAAAAGTCTGGGGGATTGATCCCGATCGCCCCACGCCCGCCCACGAATTCCGCGACGGCATCGACTATCTTCCCTCCCGCGCCCCCGTGGTGCTCGGTCATCACTTTTCCTCCATCGCCGGAGCGGGCCCCATCAACGGCCCCATTCAGGCGGCCATCTTCGGCTGGCTGCCCTGCTTTCTCTGGATTATCATCGGCGGCATCTTCTTCGGCGGCGTCCACGATTTCGGCGCGCTCTTCGCCTCGCTCCGCAACAAGGGGCGCTCCATAGGCGAAGTCATCGCGGGCAGCATAGGCCGACGCGCAAAACGGCTGTTCGTCATCTTTTCCTTTCTGACGCTGGTGCTGGTGGTCGGCGCGTTCGCCTCCATCGTGGCCGGAACCTTCAACGGCTTTACCAAGGACGCCGCGGGCGCGCTGATCGCCAACGACATCAACGGTTCCACCGCGACCATCTCCCTGCTGTTCATGGCGCTGGCCGTCGTTTTCGGCCTGCTGGTCTACCGCTGGGAAATGCCGCTGGGCCGCGCGACCCTGCTCGGCATTGCGGGCATCGTGGGCAGCATCGCGCTGGGCCTGCGCTGTCCCGTCCATATCGGTTATGACGGCTGGATGCTGCTGCTCGGCCTTTACATCCTGCTGGCCTCGGTGGCTCCCGTCTGGATTCTGCTCCAGCCGCGCGACTACCTGAGTTCCTTTCTTCTCTATGCCATGATGCTGGCCGCCGTCGTGGGCATCGTGGCCGCCCGGCCCGTCATCGACCTGCCCGCCTTTGCGGGCTTCGAGGTCAACGGGCAATATCTCTTTCCCGCCCTTTTCGTCACCATCGCCTGCGGGGCCATCTCCGGCTTTCACTCGCTGGTGGCTTCCGGCACCACGTCAAAACAGCTGAACAGCGAACGCGACGCGCGGCTGGTGGGCTTCGGTTCCATGCTCATCGAGAGCGCGCTCGGCATCGCCGCCCTTATTGCCGTGGGCTATATCTTCACCCGTAACGGCAATGCCTTCACCTCGCAGACGCCCACGCAGGTGCTGGCCGACGGCCTTTCGCAGATGCTGGCCTGCATCGGACTGGACAGCGCCGAGGCGCGCCGCACCACCTACGGACTCGTCATTCTTGCCGTCTCCACCTTCTGCCTGACGTCGCTGGATACGGCCACCCGTCTGGGGCGCTACATGTTTCAGGAACTCTGGCTCGCGCCGGGGGAAAATGCCGCCGACGTGCGCGGCTGGCGAGCCGTGCTGGTCAACAAGTACGTCGCGACCGTCGTCACCGTCGTGCTGGGCATGAGCCTCGGCTTCGGCGGCTATGCCAAAATCTGGCCCCTGTTCGGCGCGGCCAATCAGCTGCTGGCGGCGCTGGCCCTGCTGGCCGTGGCCTGCTGGCTGCAAAATCTTTCCCGGCGCAATTCCATGTTTCTCATTCCCATGTACTTCATGCTGGCTGTCACCCTCACGTCGCTGGCGCTGACCGTCAAGACACAGGGCAGCGCCCTGCTTGCCGGTACGGGCGGCGTCGTCGCCGCCATGCAGACCGTCATCGCCCTGCTTCTGCTGGCGCTCTCGCTGGTGCTGGTCATGGAAGGACGCCGGGCCCTGCGGCGGCGCTGACGTTTTGTCTTGAGGGGGAAGAAACCCCTTTGCTCTGCTGTCGATGCCCGTAGCTTCCTTCGTCGCAACGGGCACGG
>CAJMRA010000157.1 GCA_905215675.1 uncultured bacterium
CTTGTGCGCTAGCCAAGGGGGTTTCCTTCCCCCCAGAAAAACGATGTAGTGTTAATACACCCTAGCCCACGATTCCGGCATCAAGCAGCAGACTGTCGAGGCAGGCGATCATGCGATCGCGAACCGGCGGGTCGGCATAGCCGACGCAGTCGCAGCGCAGGCGGCCCCGGGCGCGGACGAGGAATTCCAGCTTGACGGCGTCATCCAGCAGTTCCAGCGCCATGACGTGGGGGCCGCATTCCGGGGCGTGTTCCCGTTGCAGGGGGGTCAGCAGTTCCTCGGGCAGGGGCAGCCAGTAGAGACCGGGCAGGCTGGCGGCCAGACCGCGGGCGTCGAGAAGCGCGGCGAGAGCCGTCAGCTTGTCTTCGGGAATGTCGTCAACGAGATAGGAGCGCATGGCGTTCAGTCTCCCGAACCGTTTTTGGCCGTACAGCCGGTGTCGAGGTTGAAGAAGCGGCGGGCAAGGCTGATGCGCGGAGCGATGCCGTCCTGCGACATGGTGCCGTTTTTCAGAAACATGATGGGATCGTGATTGAGCTTGTTGACGATGGCGTGGGCCATGCATTCCAGGGCGTTACGGGTTTCATCATCCACGTTGCCGAGCCGTTTGACGGTTCTGGCGACTTCGTCCTGCGCCACGTGTTCCCCGCGGCGGATGATGTCCACGATGGTGGGCTGCACGTCGAGGCTTTGCGTCCACCGGGCGAAGTGTCCCACTTCCTCTTCGACGATGGCTTCGGCCTTGCGGGCCTCGTCGCGGCGTCCGGCAAGATTTTCCTCCACGACTTCCTTGAGATCGTCGATATCGTAAAGATAGACGTTGTCGAGGCTGTTGACATCGGGATCGATGTCGCGGGGAACGGCAATATCGATGAAGAACATGGGACGGTTCTTGCGGGCCTTGAGGACGGAGCGGATGTCGCGGGCGCGGATGACGGGCTCGGGGGAACCGGTCGAGGTGATGATGATATCCACGTCCTGAAGGTACTGGGGCAGGGTCTCGAAGGGAATGGCCCGGCCGTGGAACTGGGCGGCCAGTTCCTGCCCGCGCGCCAGCGTGCGGTTGGCGACGATGATTTCCCGGACGCCCGCCTGCAGCAGGTGGGTTGCCGCCAGCTCCGCCATTTCTCCTGCGCCCACAAGCATGGCGCTGTGTTCGTGCATGTCGCCGAAAATGCGTTTGGCCAGCTCCACGGCGGCGTAACTGATGGATACGGCGCTGGATGCCACGGCGGTTTCGGTGCGGACGCGCTTGGCGACGGAAAAGGCCTTGTGCAGCAGGCGGTTGAGAATCACGCCCACGCTGTGTGCGGCCACGGCCTTGCGGTAGGCCCCCTTGAGCTGTCCGAGAATCTGGGGTTCGCCCAGCACCATGGAATCCAGACTGGAAGCCACGGTAAACAGATGGCGCACGGCGTCGAGATTCTTGTGAATATAGACGTAGTTGCGCAGCTCGTCCACATCCGCGCCGCGGGCGGAGGCCCAGCTGCGCAGGAGCTGCCCGGCCACGTCTCCCGAGCCGGTGGCCAGAAGTTCCACGCGGTTGCAGGTGGAAAGAATCAGGGATTCGTTAAGATTGCCGTTACAGGGAACGGCCCAGGTTTCGGGGGCGCAGAAATCCACAAGGGCGAATCTTTCCCGCACATCCACGCCGGCTGTGCGGTGATTGAGGCCCACAAGAACGATATCGCAATCCATATTACTGCCGAATGAACGCGTGGTGGGTTTCCATGAAAGTGTTCACCACAATGATGGAGAACAGGCACAGGCAGAAGATCAGCACGGCCATACGGGCGGGCTTGCGGCCACGCCAACCGCAGGAAAGTCTGCCGTGGAACACATAGGCCAGGGCGGCCCAGACGATAAAGCTGATGACTTCCTTGGGATCGCCGCTGAATGTCGCGCCGAAAACCGGCTTTGCCCAGAGCAGACCGGCGGCGATGCCCAGCGTATAGAGGGGGAAGGAACTCAGCATGGTAAAGGCGTTGAGTCTGTCCAGCAGGGAAAGGGCGGGCATGTCCTGCAGGAAGCCCTGCATGCGCTGCTTGCTCTTGATGCGCCCTTCCAGCAGCAGGAAGATGATTCCCGCGCCGAAACCGAGCGTGATGAAGCCGAGGCTCAGGAAAAGCGCGCCGATGTGCAGGGCGTAGAACGAGCCCTTGAGCGACGGGGGAATGACGACCAGCGAGCCGAGATAGGGGGCGCTGGTGGCGAACAGCAGCAGGCTCAGGGGCGCGGCGAAGAGCAGGGGGCTTTCCTGCCGGAAGCGGATACGGCAGACAATGCCGCACAGCACGACGAACCAGGCCATCATTTGCAGATATGCGCCGTAGCTCAGGCCGCCGGGCAAAACCTTGTGGAAACCCAGCGCCAGCAGCACGGTCTGGCAGACGAAGCCCGCCACGGCCAGCCATGCGCCCCAGCGCCGGGCCGCGGCGTTACGCAGTATCATGCCCGCGATGCCCGCGGCGGAAGATGCCCCGTAGCAGCACAGGGTCAGCAGTGTGGAATTCTCAGGCGACAGCATCGAGCAACTCCGTTATCCGGTCGCGCAGGACCGGGGGAAGCGTTTGTTCCAGAATGGCGCGGCAGGCCGCGAGGTCGCCGCGTTCCAGATATTCCTGGAGGGGAGACGCCGCCAGGGTACGAAAGATGGAGGTATTTTGCCCCGTATCCCGGCCGAGGGCAAGGACAAGCGGTCGCAGTCGCCCCATGAGGCGGGTCATGCGGGCGCGAGGCGCGAGCCATGCTTCCAGTTCGCCGCGCCAGCGCCGGGCCAGCGCCGGGCTTGCGCCGCCGGTGCTCAGGGCCGCCGTCAGGCCGTCGATGCGCGCGACGGCGGGCACGATGACGGAGCCTTCCTCCGGGGCGTCCGCACAGTTGCAGAACAGCCCCAGACGCGCGCACAGGGCCGCGATACGGGCGTTCTCGGAACGGGAGCCCGTGGCGGCAAAGACCAGACGGCAGGCGCGCAAATCCTCTTCTTCGCAGGCGCGGGCATGGAAGCGGACGGCCTTGTGGCGGAGCAGGGCGCGGCCTTCGTCGTCTTCCGGTTCCCGCAGGTCGAAAATATGGACGACGGCGGGCGCGCAGGCCAGCAGGCCGGAGACCTTGCGGCGGCCGACGCCGCCGAAGCCCGCCACGAGGCAGGCGCAGTCGCGCAGGGAAAGGAACAGGGGATAGGCTGGAGCGTCCATGTCGAATTCCGGTAAGATGTTGCGGCGCTTGCGGCGCAGAGGAAGTATACAGATAAGCCGCCGGAGCGCAAGCGGCGGAAACGCGGCGTCGCGACGTCGGCGCGGGCGGAGCCTTTCTTGCGTCAGGCGGCGCTCTCTTATAGGATGGCGCGCAGGTTGCGGGCACGCCCGGCCGGAATGGAGGGCGCAACGCCGGCAGCCGCAGGGAGTTTCATGGCGGTTCATATTGTAGTGCAGACCGCCCGCTTCGGCGATCTGGTGCAGACGACGCGTCTGTTGCGGACGCTGGAGGGCAGGGGCGAGCTTCATCTTGTGGTGGAACGCGGTCTGGCCTCGCTGGCGCGTCTGCTTTTCCCCTCGGCGCAGGTGCATGCACTCGCGCTGTACCCGCCGGACGAGGCGGCGCTGGCGGAAAGCAACGCCGACGTTGTGCGGGAGCTGGTTTCGCTGTCGGCGGATGTCGTTTACAACTGTAATTTTTCTTCGCTCAATGCCGCCGTATGCCGCTGTTTTCCGGCGGAACGGGTCAGGGGATACCGCCCCGCGCCCGGCGGCACGGCGCGTTCCCCGTGGATTCGGCAGGTCTTCCGTCTCACGGAGCGGCGGCGCGAGACAAGTCTCAATCTGGTGGACGTGTGGGGCTATGCGGCCGACAATCCCGTGCCCCCCGCGGACGTGAATCCCGTGGCCGCGCCGGGCGGACGCGGCATAGGCGTCACGCTGGCCGGGCGCGAATCCCGCCGTTCCCTGCCCATGCCCGTGCTGGCGCAGGTGGTGCGGACGGCCTTTCAGGCGCTGGGCGGCCCGCCGGTCCTGCTGCTGGGCAGCGCGTCGGAAAGTCCGGCGGCGCGCAGGCTGCTGCGTCTGCTGCCGTCGCGCATGCTGCGGAGCGTGCATGACCTGAGCGGAAAGACGGACTGGCCCGGCCTTGTGGAGGCCGTGCGGGGACTGGACGCCCTGCTGACGCCGGATACGGGTATCATGCATCTGGCCGCGCATCTGGGCGTGCCGGTCTACGCCTTTTTCCTGTCTTCGGCATGGTGCCATGAGACGGGCCCCTACGGCGCGGGGCATCATGTGTGGCAGACGGATCTGCCGTGCGCGCCCTGTCTGGAATCCGCCCCCTGTCCGCGCGACGTCGCCTGCCTGCCGCCCTTCGGGACGGACGCGCTGCTGCGTTCCCTGGCCCTGACCCTGCGCGGCGAGCGGCCCGGCCCGTCGCTGCCGGGCATCCGGGTGTGGCGCAGCGAGCTGGACGCGCTCGGCACGCTCTTTGTCAGCGAGGGCGATCCCGACGCCGCGGCCCGTGCGGCCCTGCGACGTCGCCTGATGGAAAAGCTGCAACTGGCGGCTCCCCTTGCGGAAAGTCGGGAAGCGGCGGACAAGTGCGCGCGTCTGACCAGAGATGCGGACTGGATGCTGCCGCCCGGGAGGTATTGCTGATGGCCGATGTTTCCTTGCGTATTCTTGTGGTTCTGCCCATGTACGGCGGTTCCCTGCCCATAGGGCGCTATTGCGTCGAGGCCCTGCGCGATCTGGGGCACAGCGTGCAGGTCTTTGACGCGCCGCGCCTGTATCCGGCCTTTACCGGGCTGAAGGAGCTGGGATTGCCGCCCATGAGCACCGGGCCGCTGGAAAACAGCCTGTTGCAGGTGGTGGGGCAGGCCGTCTGGACGCAGGTGGAATGCCTGCGGCCGGATCTGGTGCTGGCGCTGGCGCAGGCGCCCCTGAATCGCCTGCTGCTGCAACGCCTGAAACGGGCGGGCATACGCACGGCCATGTGGTTTGTGGAAGATTATGCCGTGTTCGACTACTGGCGCGCCTATGCGCCCCTGTATGACGTTTTTGCCGTCATCCAGAAAGAGCCGTTTACGTCTCTCCTGCGCGAGGTCGGGCAGCCGCGCGCGCCCTATCTGCCCCTGGCCGCCCTGCCGTCCTTCCATCGCATGCCGGAGCTGACGCCCGAGGAAAGGGCCGAATACGGCGCCGAAGCGGCCTTTCTCGGCGCGGGCTATCCCAACCGCCGGCAGGCCTTCCGGGCGCTGGCCGACAGGGATTTCAAGATATGGGGATCGGACTGGGACGGCGAGACGGTTCTTGCCCCGCATATCCAGCGCGGCGGCGCGCGCATTTCACCGGAGGAGAGCGTCAAGATATATGCCGCCACCGCCGTGAACATCAATCTGCATTCCAGCGTCTTTGCCGACAGGCTGATCAGCGGGGGGGACTTCGTCAATCCCCGGACCTTTGAACTGGCCTGCATGGGCGCGTTCCAGCTGGTGGACCGGCGACAGCTGCTGCCGGAACTGTTCGCCGAAGACGAACTGGCCGTCTTTGATTCCATGCCGCAATGTCTGGAGCTGCTGGATCATTTCGCGGCGCACCCCGAAGAACGCGCGGACTATGCCCGGCGCGCACAGGCGCGCGTCCTGCGGGATCACACCTATCAGCAGCGCATGCGCGCGCTTCTGTCCTGCATGGAGGAACAGCTCGGTCCCTGGCCCGGGAGCGGGCGTCCCGTAAGCGCGTTGGAAAGCGTGCCGGAAAGTCTGCGCGCCGCCCTGCCGCCCCTGCTGCGGCAGCTGGGACTGCCGCCGGAAGCCCGTTTTGACGATCTGACGGCCGCCTTGCGGGCCCTTGACGGTCCGTTGCCGGATGCGGGCGTGCGTCTCCTGATGCTGGACGAATGGCGCAAGCTCCATTGCCGGAACGGCGGCGGCCGGTAAGTCGCACGGTTTGCACCGTACGGCGTTTCAAACTGAACATGCTTTGAGCGTTATACTAAGTCGTTCTTCCGGGGGGAAGGAAACCCCCTTAGCTCTGCTGTCGATGCCCGTAGCTTCCTTCGTCGCAACGGGCACGGCCTGCGGCCGCCTTCGGTCGCGGCTAGCGCGCAAGGGGCCCAGCCTTTCCGCAGGAAAGGCGTTCCCGTAATTCTCCCCCCAGGCC
>CAJMRA010000158.1 GCA_905215675.1 uncultured bacterium
TTCACCTTTTTCAAAGGTGAAACGCTCTAGGCGGGGCGGCGCTGTGGCCGCTGCCCCGCTTCCGTCTTTTCAGGGGCAAAACGCCCTACATATGGAAGAAGCGCAACGGCGGGGCCTGTTCAATCATGCCCGCCGCGGCCAGCTTGTCATAAAACAGCCGCAGGCCGTCCAGTTCCTCGCCGCGCAGGGTATAGACCAGCCCTCTGGAGTAATAGAAGCCCAGCTCCTCGCGGGAAAGGGGGCAGCCGTGCGCCGTCAGATCGAGAATGACGTCCATATTGGCCAGTCCCCAGTCGCGGGCGCGCCGCATGAGCGCGCCGGGGTCCTCCCGGAACACGCCCTGTTCGGCGGCGGCGCGACTGACGACCCACAGACCGAAAATGAACGGCAGGCCCGTCCAGTCCCGCCAAGCCTCGGCAAGATCCACACGCACGGGATACTCGGGATGATGCCGCAGACGCAGGGCCTCGTCGCCGATGGCCAGAAAGGCCGCCGGTGGTTCCGGCGTCCGCAGGGCGGGCGTCACGGCGCCTGTTTCAAAGGTCGCGTCGATCTGGTAGCGATCCCGCAGCAGCAGGCGCAGCAGGGCGACGGACGTATGCGTTTCGCCGCTGATCAGAATGGTCTTGCCGTCCAGCCGCTCCACCGGCACCCGCGACATGAGCAGCACGCTCATGACCGGCCCGCGCGATCCGATGGATAGGTCCTCGATCATGTAATACTGATCGGGATGACGCGCGTATTCAAAACAGGAATTGGAGGAGACGTGCAGCTCGCCGCGGGCCATCATGTTGTTGAGGACCGCGGGCGGGCCGGAAATGATGTCATAGTCGTGCGGCAGGATGCCGGCTTCCAGCGGGTGATAAATGGGAAGCACATTCAGATAGCCGATTCGACCCATGCGCAGCTGGGGGGCTTTGGCGGACGTCTGCATCTCGGCGCGCTCCTGTAGGCTGAAAGAAGGTGAAACGCTCTATACTTCGGGCTGGGGCTCCACGGGACGATAATCCATGGTGCGCTGCACGGGCGTGAAGCCCGCCGCGCGGATGGTCTTGTGGATATCGGCGCGGGACATGCGGAAGGAAACGCCCGCCGCCGCCACGACGTTTTCCTCGATCATGAGGGAACCGAAGTCGTTGGCGCCGTAGAAAAGGGCCAGCTGGGCAATCTGCGGCCCCATGGTGACCCACGACGCCTGTATGTTGGGCACGTTGTCCAGCACGAGCCGCGAAACGGCCAGCAGCCGCAGATAGGCGGGCGCGGGCAGGGGCTGCACGTGAATGCGCGTATGGGCGGGCTGGAAGGTCCACGGAATGAACGCCGTAAACCCGTGCGTGCGATCCTGCACGTCCCGCACGGCAAAGAGATGATTCAGACGGTGCCGGGGTTCTTCCTCATGCCCGAACATCATGGTGGCCGTGGTCTTCATGCCGAGCTTGTGCGCTTCCTCCATGACGGCGAGCCACTCCTCGGCCGTGCACTTGTTGGGGGAAACCCGCGCCCGTACTTCGGTGCTGAGAATTTCCGCGCCGCCGCCGGGCACGGAATCGAGGCCGGCGGCCTGAAGACGGCGCAGGACCTCGGAAACGGGCAGACCGAACGTGCGCGACCAGAAAAAGATCTCCGGCGGGGAAAAGGCGTGGATATGCAGCGTCGGCCAGGTCGCGCGCATCCAGCGCAGCAGGTCCTCGTACCATTCCAGCGGCAGATCGGGATGATGCCCGCCCTGCAACAGGATTTGCGTCCCGCCGAGCCGCAGGGTTTCGTCGATTTTCTGCGCCATTTCGTCGCGGGAAATCACATAGCCGCCCTCTTCGCCCGGCGCGCGGAAAAAGGCGCAGAAACGGCAGGCGCAGACGCAGATATTGGAATAATTGATATTGCGATCGCCCACATAGGTCACAATGGGCTCGGGATGCAGACGCAGGCGCGCGGCATGGGCAAGACGGGCCAGCGTATGCAGGGAGGCCCCGTAGTACAGGGCTTCGGCATCGGCCCGATCCAGCCGTTGCCCGGCCAGCGCCCGGGCCGAGGCTTCAAGAACTTCGGGGCGTTCCTCAAAGGCGGAATGCGCCGGGGCAAAGGGCGTGCTCATGCGTTGGCCTCCACGGACTCGAAAGTGGCGTTGCGACGCAGGGGCGTGAAGCCCGCCTCGCGAATCATGTGTTCCAGCTGGCTGATGGTCATGCCCTGGGCCGAACTGGCTCCGGCCATATGGCCGATGCGCTCTTCGACAATGGTGCCGTCGAGGTCGTCGGCGCCGAACCAGAGGGCCGTCTGCGCCAGTTTTTCGCCCATCATGATCCAGTAGGCCTTGATATGCGGGATATTGTCGAGCAGCAGGCGCGAAACGGCCACCGTGCGCAGCTGATCCAGCCCTCGCTGGGGGCCCAGCTTGTCTTCCGGCAGCTTGAGCCTGCTGTTTTCCGTCAGGAACGGCAGGGGAATGAAGCAGGTGAAGCCGCCGCTCCGATCCTGCTGCTCGCGCAGGCGGCACAGATGATCCACGCGCTGTTCGACGGTTTCCAGATGGCCGTACAGCATGGTGCAGTTGGTCTTGATGCCGAGACTGTGCGCCTCGCCCGCGATGCGCAGCCAGGCTTCGGACGAGGCCTTGTGCGGACAGAGTTCGGCACGCAGCTTTTCATCAAAGATTTCCGCGCCGCCGCCCGGCATCATGACCAGTCCGGCCTCCTTGAGACGTTGCAGCACCTCAAGCGTGGAAATGCCTTCCAGCCGGGAAAAATGTTCTATCTCGACGCAGGTAAAGGCCTTTATGGGCAGGGAAGGACACTGGGCCCGGGCGGCCCTGAACACGTCGATGAACCAGTCCAGACGGCGGGTGGGGTGACAGCCGCCCACGATATGCAGTTCGTCCAGCTTCAGGGGCGTGGCGTCGGCGGCGCGCAGACGCTGCAGGATATCTTCCTTGCTCAGGACAAAAGCGCCGGGCTCGTCCTCGCTGTCGCGCCGGAACGCGCAAAAGACGCAGCCGTTGACGCAAACATTGGTATAATTTATTTGACGGTTGACCACATACGAGGCAACGTCGCCGTGCAGGCGGCAGCGCACGTGATGCGCCAGCGCGCCCACGGCGGTAATATCGGGGCAGGCAAACAGGGCCAGCCCGTCGGCGGCGCTCAACCGCTCGCCTTCCAGCACCTTGTCGCGGATGGACGACAGGCCGAGCGCAGCGTAATAAGAAGCATCTAGCATCAGGCACACTTCCTTGGGCAAAAGTCTGGCTTTGGCTTTCCCGCGGGAACATCCCGGGAACTGCGGAGCCGGGCTTCGCGGCCTGCGGCACGCGAGCCGCGCCGTTGTCCCCGCAGGCGCAGCGCCACAGGATATGCCCGCGAAGCTCCCGCTGTCAAATTTCATTTCTTTTTTTGCGGCCTTGCCGCCGGAGGTTCTGTCATGTCCGCCGAAACCATGACCATCGGCCTGTCGTCCTGCCCCAATGACACCTACATTTTCCATGCCCTGCTGCACGGACTGGTTCCCGCGCCCACGCCCGCGCCGCCGGCATTCCACATGGCCGACGTGGAGGAACTCAACGGTCTTGCCCGACGCGGGACCCTGCCCGTCACCAAGATTTCCCTCGGCGTCATTCCGTACATCATGGACAGCTACGCCATCCTGTCCAGCGGCGCGGCGCTGGGCTGGGGCTGCGGTCCGCTGGTGGTGGCGCGCGAACAGCTGCCGGAAAGCGACTGGAAAACCGCGCGCACGGCCGTTCCCGGTCTGCTGACCACCGCCAATCTGCTGCTGGACCTGCACGGCGGCTTTCAGGGGCCCCGTCAGGACATGCTTTTCAGCGACGTCATGGACGCCGTCATTTCCGGCAGGGCGGATATAGGCGTCATCATTCATGAAGGCCGCTTCACCTATGGCGAACACGGACTTGTCAAGCTGCTGGATCTCGGTCAATGGTGGGAGTCCGTCTACAACGCGCCCCTGCCGCTGGGAGCCATTGCGGTGCGCCGCGACGTGCCCCGGGATACGGCCCGCGCCATGCAGGAGGCCATCCGTCAGAGTCTGGACTACGCCGACGCCCACCCCGAGGCCTCGCGCGACTACATCCGCCGCTGCGCGCAGGAACTGTCCGACGAAGTGACGCGCGCCCATATCAGGACGTTCGTCACGGAATTCAGCCGCGATCTCGGCGCAGCCGGACGCGAGGCCATCCAGCGGCTTGTGGAGCGCGCCGCCGCGCGGCTCGGCAAGGCCCTGCCCGCCGACGGACTTTTTCTGAATTAGCACGTTGCATCTTTGAAAAAGGAAAAACGCGAAACGGCGGCACAGCGCCGCCCGACCCGAAGCAAGATGCGTTTCTCCGGGGCGCGAACAGGGCCGCGCCCCGGTAACGAACGACGCCGCCATACGGCGAACGCCTGTGCCGACAGGTCCCGAAAACCGCCGCCCCGGGCAGGCGGCAGGCTGTCCCCGCCTGTGCCGCAGCCCGCGCAAAACGTCACCCTATGTCCGAACCGCTCTTTTCCGCGGCGGAAGCCCGCCGATTCCTCTCCCTGGGACTGCCCGTCTTCGTGGCCCAGCTCTCCCAGACAGGCATGACTTTCGTGGATACGGCCATGACGGGCCAGTACGCCACGGCCGACATGGCCGCCGTGGCCGTGGCCGGCTCCATCTGGGCGCCGCTTTCCCTGCTGGGCGTGGGCTGTCTGCTGGCCCTGTCCCCCATGTCCGCGCATCTCGTGGGCGGGGGGCAACGCGCCGAATCGGCCCACCTGCTGCGTCAGGGAATCTGGCTGACCTGCTGTCTGGCGGCCGTCCTCATGGCGCTGCTCTACGTTATTTCCTATCATATTCATGTGTTCGGTCTGGAGCCGCATCTTGCCGATCTGGCGGGCGGCTACCTGCGGGCCATGATCTGGGGGCTGCCGGGCTTCATGCTGTTTGTCAATGTGCGCAGCTTCCTCGAAGGATTCTCCCGTACCCGTCCGGCCATGGTCATCGGCCTGCTGGGACTGGCGCTCAATATTCCCTGCAATTACGGCTTCATCTACGGCGTCTGGGGCCTGCCCCGTCTGGGGGCCGTGGGCTGCGGCGTGGCGACGAGCCTCTGCTACTGGTTCATGGCCCTGAGCATGGTCTTCCATGCCCGCCGCGACAGGCTGACGCGCGATCTCGGCCCGCTCTTCCTGCCGCTGCTCCTGCCCGGTACGGCGGGCCTGCCGCAACACCGCGCCTCGCGCTTCGATCCGGCCCTGATCCTGCGGATTTTCCGCATCGGCTTTCCCGGCGCGCTGGCCATCTTTTTCGAGGTTTCCCTCTTCGCCCTTACGGCGCTGCTGCTGGCTCCGCTGGGAGAAATCGTCGTCGCCGGGCATCAAATCGCGCTTAATTACAGCGCGCTCATCTTCATGGTGCCCATGTCGCTCAACATCACGGCCACCATCCGCGTGGGGCATCTGCTGGGCGGCGCGCGCGTCTGGCGCGCCCGCACGGCCGCGCGCACGGCGCTGGTGCTGGGCGCGGCCACGGCCGTGGCCACGGCCGCGGGTACCGTGGCTGGCCGCCACGGCATCGTCGCCATCTACAACAACGATCCCGCCGTGGCGGCGCTGGCGGTCCGGCTTCTGCTGCTGGCCTCCGTCTATCAGGTAGTGGACGCCCTCCAGACCATCAGCATCGGCATCCTGCGCGCCTACAACGACACGCGCATCATTTCCCTCATCTGCTTTTCGGCTTACGGTATCATCGGCCTGCCGCTGGGCTTCGTCCTTTCGCGCACCGACTGGCTTGTGCCGGCCATGGGCGCGCAGGGCTTCTGGATTGCCTATATCGCGGCCCTGAGCTTCGGCGCCGTCTGCTATCTCTGCCGCGTGCGCCATCTGCACAGACTCTCAGAGGATGCCGCCCTGCAAAAAATCCATAAGTAGAACAGGAAGATAACACGCGATGCGGCACAGCGCCGCCCGGCCGGAAGCGAGCGGAAAAACCGCGCTTTTTCCACGAAACGACAGGCCGTATGGTTTGAAATGCGCAGCGTTTCAAACTGAAATTGTTCCAGATAGAGCGTTTCACCTTTGAAAAAGGTGAAACGCGAGGCGGCAGCACAGCGCCG
>CAJMRA010000159.1 GCA_905215675.1 uncultured bacterium
GGGGGGAAGAATTACGGGAACGCCTTTCCTGCGGAAAGGCTGGGCCCTTGTGCGCCAGCCGCGACCGAAGGCGGCCGCAGGCCGTGCCCGTTGCGACGCAGGAAGCTACGGGCATCGACAGCAGAGATAAGGGGGGTTCCTTCCCCCCAGAAAAACGATTTAGCGTTAACACGCTTAGCGCAGGGCGGGGCGGGTATCTTCGGCCTGCGGCGTTTCCATGGTGGCGGCGATTTTGACGCCCAGACCGTCGCGCAGGCGATCCAGCCCGTCCACCACGACCATTTCCCCGGCTTCCAGTCCCTTGTCCACGACGGTCAGGGCGTTGGTGGCGATACCGGGCGTGATGGTGCGCACGTGGGCAATATTTTCCTTGTCGATGACATAGACATAGGAACCCCGGCTGCCCAGCTGGACAGCGGCGGTGGGGATGGTCAGGGCGTCGGGCAGCTCATCCACCAGCACGCGCGCATTGACGAACTGGTTGGGATAGAGAGCCAGATTTTCGTTGGCGAACAGGGCCTTGAGGCGGACCGTTCCGGTGGCCTGCTCAATGCGGTTGTCCATGGACAGCAGTTCGCCGAAGGCAAGCAGATTTTTTTGTTCCCTGTCCCATGCCTGCACCAGCGGACGCGCCGCGCCCTTTTCCGTGGCGCGCAGGGCCTTGCCCACCAACGGCACGCGATTTTCCGGCAGGCTGAACACCACGTAACAGGGCGTTACCTCGGTGATGCGCACGAGCCCCTCGGTATCCGACGCCTTGATCATGTTGCCTTCGTCCACATTGCGCAGGCCGAGGCGTCCCGATACGGGAGCCATGATGCGGCTGTATTCCAGTTGCAGGGCGGCGGATTCCACGGCGGCCGCGTCGGCGGCCACGGTGCCCTCGTACTGGCGCACGGCGGCGCGCTGGCTTTCATACTGCTGCCGGGCGATGAAGTCCCCCGCGGCAAGTTTGGCGTAGCGTTCGAGATCGCGGCGGGCGTTGGCCAGTTGCGCCTTGTCCTTGGCCAGCGTCCCGCGGGCCTCGGCCAGGGCGGCTTCAAAGGGGCGCGGGTCTATTTCGGCCAGCAGATCGCCGGCCTTGACGCGCTGTCCTTCGGTGAAATGCAGGCGCATGAGCTGGCCGTCCACGCGGCTGGTGACGAGAACGTCGGCGGACGGCGTCACGGTGCCCAGTCCGTTGAGAAAGTGGGGCATGGTCTGTTGCCGGACAGCCGCCACCCGGACGGGGACGGTCGGCGTCGGCATGGGCCCGCGGCCGTTTTTTTTGCCGACAAGGAAAAAGGCCGCGACGGCGAGCGCCAGAAGAATCAGGATGATGACCGGACGGCGACCCCTGCGGGGCGTTCCGGCGGAGGAAAGAATGGTTTGCTGCATGGAAGCCATATAAGGAAAGAGTGTGTGCTGCGGGGATGGTTCTTACATAGCTTCATGCCGGGCCGAAGGCAACGAAAAAGCGCCCGTCGCGGGAGGGGGCGGGCGCGAAAAGGAAACCTGACGCGGCAGGGAACGTCGCGTTGTCCGGGGCGGGAAAATCCGTTGCCGCCTGTCCGTACATACGGCGGTTCCCGGAGGGGAGGCGCGCTTTATTTTTTCAAAGATACATGCCCTGGAGCTTGAGGCTCTCATGACCTTTGAAAGGTACTTGCCGCATGGCCTGCGCCCCCTCTGAAAAAGCGCGTTGGGGGAAGGATGGGGTTCCTTCCCCCCAGAAGAACGATTTAGTGTCAATACGCCCTAGGCGACCACATCCAGCTTGGTGCCGATGCCCTGAGCGACCAGCGCGGCTTCACGGGAACCGTCGGCGGGGGCTTGCAGGCTGCCGTTGATGAGCGCGGCGGCCATGCTCGACTGCATTTCCATAATGGAACGCGACAGCGACATATTGACGCTGACCTGTGCGGCTTCCAGACTTTCCATAGTAAAAGACCTCCTTGCAGGGCGCGTCGGGGAGAACTCCCGCGACGCCTCTTTTCCCTAATCGACAATCTTTCGGAAAACTTGAGGGGGGCGACGTTGCGGAATCGGGGGGCCGCGGTGTACACTGCGGCAGCGCTCCGCCGCGGAAGGTCGCGCGGCGGCTCTTTCCCGGACACAGGCAACGAATCGAGAACAGCGGTATCGCCGACAGGCGAAACGGAAAGGATGACAGATGAAAAGTGAACAGTACAGTCCCGAGGCCCGGCACGACGGTGAAGAAGCCATGCGTCATATTGATGCGGTAGCGGAGCGTTTGTGTCATTCCTCGTCGCTGGACAAGGTCTGGCATCGCCCGGCACACGGCGCGGCCATGCCTTCATTAACGGTACTGAACGAGATCATGGATCGCCTGCGCGCCGCCGTTTTCCCCGGCTTCTTCGGCGCAAGCAAGGTGCGGGTCGCCTCCATGCGCTATCATCTGGCGGCCAATCTCGACAGTATTTATCGCCTGCTGGCCGATCAGATCCTTTGCGGCCTCTGCTTTGCCTGTGACGGCACGCGCGATACCTGCCCCCGCTGCGAGCGGGAAAGCGCCGAGAAGGCGCTGGCCTTCATGGATCGGCTGCCGGAAATTCGCGATCTGCTGGCCGGAGACGCCCAGGCGGGCTACGAAGGCGACCCGGCCGCCACCAGTCCCGGCGAAACCATTTTCTGCTATCCCTCCATGTATGCCATGACCCATCAGCGCATCGCCCATGTCCTGTACATGCTGCAAGTGCCGCTGATTCCCCGCATCATTTCCGAAATGGCCCATTCGCGCACGGGGATAGATATTCATCCCGGCGCGACCATCGGCGAGGAATTCTTCATCGACCACGGCACCGGCGTGGTCATCGGGGAAACGTCCATTATCGGGCGCGGCTGCCGTCTTTATCAGGGCGTCACGCTGGGCGCGCTGTCCTTCCCCAAGAATCCCGACGGCACGCTGGTCAAGGGCATTGCCCGGCATCCCATTCTTGAGGACGGCGTGACCGTCTATGCGGGCGCGACCATTCTCGGGCGCGTGACCGTGGGGCGCGGGGCCGTCGTCGGCGGGAACGTCTGGATCACGGCGGACGTGCCGGCCGGAGCCAAGATTGCCCAGGAGCGGCCGCGCTGATGACCTGTCGTTCGCTGATCCTGCTGCTTCTGGCGCTGGTCGTGCTGGCGACGGCGGGCGGCTGCTCCGGGGTTTCCGTTCGCGGAGAACACGCCGTCGGCATCGGCATGGGCAGTCGATAGGGCCTTTAAGGACAAAACGATCGAGGGGCGGTTCCGGTTTTTTGTGACACAGCGTGCCGGAAGAGGGCCGCGCCCTTCTCCCGCAAGCTGTGGCCGATGTCCCGTATGGCCGGATCGGGCCCTGCGTCGCCCTGTCCGCGTTCCGACAGGGGCGGAAGCGGCGTTTTTCCGGCCGTGCCGCGCCCTGTGGCGGGACGTTGATGGAGGATTTTTCGTGAGCCTTGCAACGTTGCTGGATCGATGCTTCGGCCTGACGCGCCGCCGGACCTCCGTTCGCCGGGAGCTGGTGGCGGGTCTGACGAGCTTCATGGCCATGTGCTATCTTATTTTTGTGGTGCCGGGCATGCTGGCCGACGCGGGCATGCCCCGCGAATCGGCTGTGGCCGCCGTCATCTGGGTGACAATCATCATCACGCTGCTCATGGGTTTCTGGGCGCGTTTCCCCGTGGGCGTGGCTCCGGGACTGGGCATATCGGCCTTTTTTGCCTATTATGTCTGCGGCCCGGCAGGCTATTCATGGCAGACGGGGCTGGGAGCCGTTTTCATTTCCGGCGTGGTCTTCCTGCTGCTGACCGTTACGCGGGTGCGGCAGATGATTATCGACGCCGTGCCCATGGATCTCAAATACGCCATCGTGGTGGGCATCGGCGCGTTCATCGCCTTCATCGGCATGAAGAACTGCGGCCTCATTGTGGCGGACCCGTCCACCTTTGTGGCGCTGGGCAATCCGGGGCAGCCCCAGACGCTGCTGGCCCTGTGCGGCTTGTGTCTGTGCGGCGTGCTGATGACGCTCCAGGTTCGCGGCGCGCTGATTTTCGGCATCGTCGCCGTGACAGGCGCGGGGCTGGCGCTGGGAGTGACGCCGCCGCCGGACAGGATATTTGCCGCCTCCGTGCCGTTGCCCACGGAAACCTTCACGGCGCTGGATATTCGCGGCGCGCTGTCGCACGGTCTGCTGTCCATCATCTTCACCCTGACCATGGTGGATCTGTTCGATAACATGGGCGTGCTGATCGCCCTTGCCCGCAAGGCGGGCTTCATGAGAGAGGACGGCCGCATCGACAATCTTGATCGCGCGCTGGTGATCGATTCCATCGGCACCATGAGCAGCGCCGTTCTGGGCGCAACCACGGCCACCAGCTATCTGGAATGCGCGGCGGGCGTGGCCGAAGGCGGTCGTACCGGGCTGACGGCCGTCTGTATCGCCGGGCTGTTTGCGCTGGCCCTGTTCCTGACGCCGCTGGTGGCCGTGGTGCCCGGATACGCCACCGCGCCCGTTCTCATCGTCGTGGGCGCGCTGATGATGCAGGACGTGACGCGCATTTGTTTTGATGATTTCGCCACGGCCCTGCCCGCCTTTCTGACCATTATCGCCATGCCCCTGACCTTCAACATTGCCACGGGCTTCGGCCTCGGATTCATTGCCTATGTCCTCCTGCGTCTGTTGAGCGGACGCGGGCGGGAGGTCTCGCCGATGCTGTATGTCGTGGCCGCCTGTTTCGCCGTCAATTTCGCCCTGCGCTGATGCGGGAGCCTGCCTGAGGAGTTGCCATGAACGCCTATGTCATGGACGACGTGGATCGTCGTCTGCTGGATATTATTCAGACCAATTTTCCCCTGTCGCCGCGCCCCTATGCGGAACTCGGCGAGCTGACGGGCATTGCGGAAGGCGAGGCCCTGCGCCGCGTGAACGCCATGCGCGCCGCCCGCATCATCCGGCGCATGGGGGCAAATTTCCAGTCCGCCCGTCTGGGCTGGGTTTCGACCCTGTGCGCGGCCAAGGTGCCCGAAGACCGGATGGAGGCCTTTACGGCCGTGGTCAACGCCTGCCCCGGCGTCACCCACAACTATGTGCGCGCGCACGCCTACAATATCTGGTTTACGCTCATCTCGCCTTCCCGGGAACAGGAGGCCGCGACGCTGGCGGCCATGGAACGGGAGACGGGTATCGCCGTCCTGAATCTGCCCGCGACGCGCCTGTTCAAAATCCGGGTGGACTTCCGCATGAACAGGGACGGCGACGCCGCCGGGGAGAACGCCTGATGTCCGCGCGGGGAGAGGGCGGCCGTCGCCTGCTGCTGCATGTCTGCTGCGGGCCCTGCTCCATCATGCCGACGCGCCGCCTTCAGGACGAGGGCTTCGAGATCACGGCATGGTACCACAATCCCAATATTCAGCCGCTGACGGAATACCTGCGGCGGCGGGACGCGGTGCTGGAGTGCGCCGCGCGGGCGGGAATCGCCGTTGTCTGCGATGACGCGGCGTGGAATCTGACGGCATGGCTGCGCGCCGTGCGCGATCGGGATACGCCGCCGCAGCGCTGCGACTACTGCTGCCGCAGCCGTGTGGCGGCGGCCTATGCCTATGCGGCGGCCCACGGCTATGACGCCTTTTCCACCAGTCTGCTGTATTCCCGTTATCAGCCGCATGAGGCCATCGCCGCCGAGGGCGCGCGTCTGAGCGGTCAGGATTTGCCCGCCGTTCCGGGCGCGCCGCGGGCCGTGCCCGGTCCGCAATTCATTTATCGGGATTTTCGGGAGGACTGGCAGGCGGGCATCGATATTTCCAGAGAGTGGGGCGTTTACCGGCAACCGTATTGCGGCTGCGTGTACAGCGAAGCGGAACGCTACGCCAGGAAACTGGCGCGGCTGATTGACGCCGCCCCGGCGTCCCCGGCCGAAACGGCCGTGCGGTAAGCCCGTGTCGTCCTTCCGGGATGTTTGCGGCAAGGGAAACGACGGCGGCGCATGGTGACGATGCGGGAGCGGAAGAAAATTTTTTATTTTTTTCGCTTGACGAAGCGGAGCCTTTGCCGTAGAAACATCTTCGTTGCTTCGAGCAATCCCCGATAGCTCAATCGGCAGAGCGGGTGACTG
>CAJMRA010000160.1 GCA_905215675.1 uncultured bacterium
GAAGGAAACCCCCTTGTGCGCCAGCCAAGGGGGTTTCCTTCCCCCCGGAAGAACAATAACGTAGTAATAACCCGACCCCGTTCCGCCACCATTTCACATAAAGGAAACAGCGATGCCTGACGTGTCCATCACCCCGTCGGATCGGGCCTGTGCCCGGCTCTGCATATCCGCCGTTTCCGGCGGCGGCGGCAAGACCCTGCTGTCGCTCGGCCTTGCGGGCGCGCTGCGCGCGGCCGGTCGGGAAGTCGTCCCCTTCAAGAAGGGCCCGGATTATATTGACGCCGCGTGGCTTTCGCTGGCGGCCGGTCGGCCCGCCCGCAATCTGGACCCCTATTTCCTGCCGCCGGAGGAGCTGCGCCGGAATTTTCTGCTCGGCGTGGCCCGCGTCCGGCGGGAACTTGCGCCCGAAAAGCCGGTGCTGGCGCTGCTGGAGGGCAATCGCGGCCTGTACGACGGTCTGGATACGCAGGGCTCCTGCTCCACCGCCGGACTTGCCCGCACGCTGGCCTGTCCCGTGGTCGTCAGCCTCGACTGCACCAAGATGACCCGCACGGCCGCGGCCCTGCTGTCCGGCCTGACGGCCTTTGAACCGGAAACGCCCATAGCGGGCGTCGTTCTGAATCAGACGGCTTCCAGCCGTCACGAAAGCATTTTGCGCCGGGCCGTCGAGGAATACACCGATCTGACCGTGTTCGGCGCAGTGCCGCGACAGGCGGACAATCCCCTGCCGGAACGGCACATGGGCCTCGCCTCGCTGGCGGGCGATACCCTGACGCCGGAAACGGACCGCACCCTCCAACGCCTGACGACGCTGATCCGCGACCATGTGGACCTGCGCCGCCTGCTGGAAACCGCCTCGGCGGCTCCCGCCCTGCCGCAGCCCCCGGACAGGACGCCCCGCGCGGCCGCGCAGGACGACGGCCCCCGTCCGCGCATCGGCTACGTGCGGGATGCGGCGCTCTGGTTCTATTATGAGGAAAATCTCGAAGCGCTGGAGCAGGCAGGGGCCGAACTGACGCGCCTGTCCCTGCTGGACGCGGCGGACTGGCCGTCCATCGACGGCCTGTATCTGGGCGGCGGCTTTCCCGAAGACCGGGCGGAACAGCTTTCGGCCTCGCCCCATGTGCGCCGCCGCCTGCCCGAACTGGTCGCGGCGGGCCTGCCCGTCTACGCCGAATGCGGCGGCTTCATGATTCTGACGCAGGGCCTGCGCAAGGACGGACGGCGCTGGCCGCTGGCCGGGCTGCTCCCCGTCGATGTGGAATTCCACGCCAGACCCCAGGGCCTCGGCTACGTGGACGGCCTCCTGTGCCGGGACACGCCCTATTTCCCCGCGGGCACGCGCGTGCGCGGCCATGAATTCCACTATTCCCGCTGCGCGCAGCCGCCCGAACCGCTCCCGGCCCCGTCGGAACTGTCCATGCGCCTGGAACGCGGCGTCGGCATGGGGCCGCTCTATCCCCGGCAGGACGGGTTCTGTTCCGGCGCGCTCTGGGCGTCCTACTGCCATATCTTTGCGCCCGCCGTCCCCGGCTGGGCGCCCGCCTTTGTCGCCGCCGCCCGCGCCTTCGCCCGCCGCAGGGTATGAAAAAAGGCCTTCCGCGACCCTGGACGGCGGAAGGCCAGATCCCAGCAGACGCGCACATTGCAGACCGGGACATATCACAATGATATGTAATCCCCTCCCCGACCTGCCAAGTCTACGGGAATCATTGTGGCCATGATCCGTCTCTTCTTGCCGCCCCACAGCCACAGCGGCTTGCGGCAAGACTGACGAGAGAGAGTTACGGGCGATACGAAGACGACGCGATCATGACCAACACTCTCGAAATATGCGAAAGGCATCCCCGCGCGGCAGCTCCGGCCTCCGGGCCGGAATGCGCGCTCCCTGTGTTCCGCCTTCCAATTAGATTGAATTTTTATAAAGTCAATATTAAAATGTCAAGACCAATTCAGGGCGTCCGCACAAATTTTTTTTGCCGCCCCCGCCCCGCCGTCCTCGTCCCGCCGCTTCCGCCTGCCGCCGGGGCTTGCGCTGGAGGGGCATCCTTGCATACAACGGCAAAACCACACAGCAACGCATGCGGGGCGGCCTGCCCCCATGCAGGACGGGACCATTCATGAAACAGACTTCCGACAACGCCCGCCTCACCGCGCTCTGGCACGACTTGTCCAGCGAGGATCGCCAGTGGCTGCGCCAGAAACTGCTGCGCCACAACGCGGCGGGCGTCTGGAGCGACGACGGCTGCCTTGACGCGGCGGAAATGCGCGCCGCCGAAACGTGGTTTCACGACCGGGCCGCCGCGGCGCTCTCGGGACGGGAAAAAACCTCCCGCCTCCGGCTGTGGCTGGTTTTCATGCTTCTGCGCCATGCCGGGCTGCGCTGGGTGGAAGTGGAGCAGCTGCGCCGCGAAGACGTGAACCTCGTCTCCCAGTGCATCCGCATCACCGGCGCGCATGCGCGGGACGTGCCCCTTTCTCCCATGGTGGCCGCGCAGCTGGGAACGGTGCTGGACGATCCCTCCGGCATGGGCGCATCCCTGCTGCCTGTGGAATATGACGCCAGTCATATCCGCCGCAATCTGCAACGCTGCGGGCAGGAATGCGGCCTGCCCCGCGGTCTGCTGACCGCGCGCGGCCTGCGCCGCAGTCGCGGGCTGGAACTGCGGCGACAGGGACTGCCCGATCTCGTGGTGGACGCCTTTCTGGGGCGTCCGCGCCACGGCGGCGACATCATCCGCCATGATCCGCGCAACGTGGCCCGGCTGCTGCGCGACAGCATCCAGCGCGGCGGGCTGACGCGCAGCAGCGCGCGCAATGTGACCCACGGCCGCATCGAGGCCCTGACGCCGCGCGGTATCCTTGTCTGCGTCAGCCTGAGCTGCCCGGGGGAACTGCGTCTCGACGCCGTCATCACCGACGCCAGCCGCCGCCGTCTCGGTCTGGAGCCCGGCGGGCTGGTCTGCGCCGGCGTCAAGGCTCCCTGGGTGGAGCTGGCCCCGGCGGGGCTGCCCCTGCCCCCCGCCGTCGGGCTGGGGGCGTCCGTCGGCGTGCCCCAGAACATCTTTCACGCGCAGGTCGTCGATCTGCGCGGCGACGACGACGTGGTGGAAGCCGTGGTACGGCTTCCGCACGGCGGCGAATGGTGCGCCGTCCGTTACAGGGCCGAGGACCCCTTCTGCTCCGACCTGCGGGAAGGCGACGCCGTGCAGGTGCGCGTCAGCGCCTCCGCCGTCATCCTGAGCAGCCTCGATCCCGTCGCCTGATCCCCAAAACGCAACCGCCTCTCCGTCCCGGAGGGGCCGGGAGACACGCATGACTTCCTTCTCTCATCTGGACAAGGACGGCGGCCTGAACATGGTGGACGTATCCGCCAAGCCCGCCACCAAACGCATCGCCGTGGCCGAAGCCGTGGTGGAGCTGGCCCCGGAAACACTCGACCTGCTCAAGCGCGCGGCGCTGCCCAAGGGCGACGTGCTGACCTGCGCCAAGGTGGCGGGCATCATGGCCGCCAAACGGACCGCCGAGCTGATTCCGCTCTGCCACCCCCTGAGCCTGAACCGCGTCGATGTCCGCTTCGACATCATCGACACGCCGCCCCGCGTCCGCATCGAGACGGAAGCCGTCACCACAGGGCCCACCGGCGTGGAAATGGAAGCCGTCATTGCCGCCCAGATTGCCGCCGCCACCATCTACGACATGTGCAAGGCGGTTCAGCGCGACATCATCATCAACCGCGTCCGGCTCCTGCGCAAGGAAGGCGGCAAGAGCGGCCTTTTCCAGGCGCCCGCGCTGGACTAGGATCCGCCGTACAGGAATCCCCTCATGCAGTATCCGCATATCGATCCCGTCGCCCTCAACCTCGGTTCCTTTGAACTGCGCTGGTACGGCCTGATGTATCTCGTCGCCTTCGGCGTCGGCTGGATTCTGGCCCGCCGCCGCGCCCGGCGCTGTCCGGGCTGGAGCCCCGAGGATGTGGACGACCTCCAGACATACGTCATGGTGGGCATCATTCTCGGGGCGCGGCTGGGCTATGTGCTGTTCTACGATCTGCCCGCCTATATCCGCGATCCCGCCGAAATCCTGCGCGTCTGGAACGGCGGCATGTCCTTCCACGGCGGCCTGCTGGGCGTGCTGGCGGCCTTCTGGTACTTCGCGCGCACCCGCCGCCGAAGCTTCTGGGACGTCGCCGACTTCATCGCCCCCATGATTCCGCAGGGTCTGTTCTGGGGGCGCATCGGCAACTTCATCAACGGCGAACTCTGGGGCAAGCCCTCGGATGTTCCGTGGGCCATGGTCTTTCCCACGGGCGGCCCGCTCCCCCGCCATCCCTCGCAGCTCTATGAAGCCGCGCTGGAAGGCCTGCTGCTGTTCGCGATTCTCTGGATCTACGCCTCCAGACCCCGCAAGCGGGGCGCGGTGGCGGGGCTCTTTGCGCTCGGCTACGGCCTGTGCCGCTTTGCCGTGGAATTCGTGCGCGTCCCGGATGCCCAGCTCGGCTATCTTGCCTTCGGCTGGCTCACCATGGGACAACTGCTGTGCATTCCGCTCATCGGCGTGGGACTCTGGCTTCTGCTGCGCCCCGCGCCTGTCAGTGCGCAGGGGAATTGACAGCGGAGCCTTTTTTTGTAAACTTTTCGGCGTCCATTTTTCATGAAACGCGGCCTTTCCGGGCCGCGCCCGTCCGCGCCCGCACGGGCCGGATGCCCGGGACGGGGCCGCTTCCTTGCGCCCTGTCCCGGCGTCGCATATTTCGACACATCATCCCGGAACAAAGGAAATATCTCATGGCGAAAGAAGGTTCCATCGAAGTTGACGGCGTCGTGCAGGAAGCCCTGCCCAACGCCATGTTCCGCGTCGAGCTGGAAAACGGGCACGAAGTGCTGGCCCATATTTCCGGCAAGATGCGCAAATTCTATATCCGCATTCTGCCCGGCGACCGCGTCAAGGTGGAGCTTTCCCCCTACGATCTGAGCCGCGGCCGCATCACCTACCGCATGAAGTAAACCGGCGTTTCCGCGCCTGCCGGTCCCGGCAACGGCCCGTCCGGGCTTCCGGGACCTTCAGACGTCGGCAACAGGGAAAAGCCGCCCGGCGCGCCGGACGGCACGGCATTTTCCCCGCGGTCAGGGCGCGTTTCCCCTCGGCGCGTCCTCCGTCCCGCTCCCGCATCCAGCCCCACGGCACAGGCGAAGAAATGGAGAACAGTCCCAACGAACTTTACGCGCAGCTCAGCTACGGCGAACAGCTCACCTACGAGGAGCTGCTCGAAGTGGAAGAAAAACTCATCGTCAGCCTTCAGGACCTGCTTGAGCGCGCGGAGGCAATGCATCTCGATTTCATGCAGCAGGGCGACTGTCTGCTCCTGCAGTGCGTCTTCTCCACGCCCAAACGCTATATCTTCCGCAAAATCGCCATGCATATTGCCGGAATCCTGCCGGATCACGTCAGCGGACGCCTTTTCTTCCTGGACAAGATGCTGGAATCCGTTCATCTCTACTGGGTGGAGCCCGGCCGCTGGCGCGAGGTCATCCGGGAAATTCCCCTGCTTGCGCCCGAAGACCTGCCGGTCCACACGGTCGCGCGCGTGCTGCCCGCTCCCGAGGAAAGCCCGGAAGACGAGGCCGACGACGAGGCCGCCCAACCCGGAAACGACGAGCCCGCCGCCTGACGCGCGCCGCATCGCTCCCCCGGACGCCACCACGCTTTTTCCCGATTTCCCCCTGCCCGGATGGTGAAATTGGTAGACACAAGGGACTTAAAATCCCTCGGCCTTCGGCCGTGCCGGTTCAAGCCCGGCTCCGGGTACCAGAAACGCCACAGGCGGTTACCTCGGTAACCGCCTGTTTTTACATCCGGCGACGCAACAGAACGTTCCGCGCCCTTCTCTGGAGTGTGTTATCTTCCGGGGGGAAGGGAACCCCCTTGGCTAGCGCACAAGGGGGTTTCCTTCCCCCCAGACCCCCATCCTTCCCCCAACGCGCTTTATTCAGGAGGGTGACGGGGCATGATGACGCGCGGGACAAGGCCCGTATCGCCGTCCCCCGGCGGCACGTCATGATTATGGA
>CAJMRA010000161.1 GCA_905215675.1 uncultured bacterium
AGGAAACCACCTTGTGCGCTAGCCAAGGGGGTTTCCTTCCCCCCAGAAGAACGATGGAGTATTCACACGCTCTAGGGGCGTTCCTTCAGGGTACGGGTAAAGATATTGCCGTCGCGTTCGAGGCCCTGAGCGGCGGCCTTGGCATACCACTTGTCGGCGGCGGCGGGGTCTTCGGCCACGCCCACGCCGAATTCGTAGCAGGCGCCCACGTAGCGCTGGGCCTGGGGGTTGCCCTGTTTGGCGGCCTTGAGGGCCCACTGGAAGCTGAGCTTGTGATCCTTGGGCAGGACGTCGCCCTTGATATAGCGCTGGGAAAGGGCGAATTCGGCTTCGGCGCTGCCGTTGTCGGCGGCAAGCTGAATCCAGCGCACGGCGGCCTGCGGATCGCGCGGCACGCCCACGCCGGTTTCGCAGGCATAGGCGATGAGCATCTGAGCTTCCGCGTTGCCGTTTTCCGCCGCCAGCTGATACCACTTGGCGGCGGTTTCGAAGTCCTGCGGCACGCCGAGGCCGTTTTCATAGCAGCGGCCGATCAGGACCTGCGCCTGCGTATCGCCGTTCTGCGCCAGCGGATGCGCCAGTTCCAGCGTTTTCTTGTACTTGCCGATGTTATAGGCCGTGACGGCTTCGCGCAGTTGCGCCGCCGGATCCGCGGCCTGCGCGGCCGAAGGCATGCCCGCGAGCAGGGCGACCAGCGCCGCGCCCGCCGCCAGACGGGCGGTTCCGTTCAGTATCTTCATAAGAAAACTCCTTGCGGGCTTTTGCCCGTACTGCCGGTTGTAGCGCGCCCGCGTCCCGGATGCAAGACGCGCCGGGCGCGCCATTGTTTTTCCCGCTGTCTGACGTTATGCTGCAATGCAGAGCACTTCTTGCAGAAGGAGACATCATGTCGGAACAGCATCCGCACCTTCCCCGAGCGACCGGACACGACGACGGCGGCGACAAGGAAAAGGTCTACGACGCCGAAGTCATCCACGAGGAATATCATTACGATACGACGGCAACGGCGGGAGAACGCCGGAACGGCGGCGGCAGCGGCTTCCGCATGGCCTCCTGGAACTGGACGAGCACGGGCGGCCTGGGCGCGTTCGATACGGCTTCGCGCTATGTCCCGGCCGTCACCGCCATTCTGGCGATTGTCGTCCTGTTCCGTTTCGGCTTCCTGGCCTGCCTGGGGTTCCTCTTTTTTTACGCCGTGGGCGCGGCTGTCGGCACGGTGCGGCTTATCCGCCGCATGGCCGAGGGCAAATCCCTCAATCCGTGGTTGTGGCGCATAGGCAACTGGGCCGTCGCCTTCCTGCTTGCGGGGTGGCTCTCCGGCGGCTTCCGCTGAGACAGGCTCCCCGAGAGCATGTCGGCAATCTATTTTGTCTATCTGCTGCGCTGTGCGGACGGCAGTCTGTATTGCGGCGTCACGACGCAGCCGTCGCGCCGCGTCCGGCAGCATAACGGGGAATTGTCCGGCGGCGGACGGTATACCCGCTCCCGTCGCCCCGTGCGCCTCGTGGCCTGCCGCACCTGCTCCGGCAGGCGCGAAGCCCTGTTGCTGGAGGCCCGCCTCAAGCGGCTGCCGCGCGACAGGAAACTGGACGCCCTTTTCCGCGAGCGGCTGAACGAGCCGGACACGAAGTGAGCGGAAAAACCGCGCTTTTCCCGCGATAATGACCGGCCGTATGGTTTGCGGCGCAACGCGTTTCAAACGGAACATGCTTTACTGATTCACGACAGGTTTTGCCAGATGATACCCCTTGACGTTGCCCTGGCCTTTTTCGGCGCGGCCGTGGTTCTGGCCCTGATACCAGGGCCGGACATTCTCTTTGTTCTTTCCCAGTCGGCCCTGTACGGCGCGCGGGCGGGCGTCTGCACCACGCTGGGCCTTGCTTCCGGGCTTGTCGTGCATACGTCGGCCGTGGCGCTGGGCGTGGCCGTCATTTTCCAGACGTCCGCCGTGGCCTTTACCCTGCTGAAAACGGCGGGCGCGGCCTATCTGCTGTATCTGGCCTGGCTGTCGTTCCGGGCGGGCGCGGTGCTGGCAGGTACCGGCAAGGTTGATTTTCTGGGATACGGCGCGCTGTATCGTCGCGGCATCATCATGAACGTCACCAACCCCAAGGTCACGTTGTTCTTTCTGGCCTTCCTGCCGCAATTCTGCGACCCGGCGCGCGGGAGCGTCGCCGCGCAGGTGGGCATGCTCGGCGCTCTTTTCATGCTGGCGACCCTGATCGTCTTCTCCTCCGTCGCCGTTGCGGGGGGCGCCGTCGCGGCCCGGTTCAACCGGTCGCAAAAAGCGCAAATCCTGCTGCACCGCTGCGCGGGCGTCATCTTCGTGGGCCTGGCGCTGCTGCTTCTCTTTTCGCACCGCTGAACGACCGGCCTCCCGCATGTCGCGGCGCAGCCCGTCCGGGCGAGGACCGCGCCGGGCGACTTGACAGCCGCCGTCCCCCAACGTAAAGCCCAAGGATACGAACCGTCTTCGGGGCCCGGATGTGCCGGGCGTCGCCGACGGCAGCATCTTTCCCGGAGAGCCATCTCCGCCGCATGAGGTTTTTCCATGTCCGACACACGTATTCCTCTTGGCGCGCTTCCCCCGGAAGGCCTGGAGCTGCACCTTGACGATCAGGCGCTCTGGACCGGACCGCTGGCGGAATTCGGCATGGACTGCCGCATTACCGCGCCACTGACGGCCGATCTCAGGATTCAGCCGCTGGAAGACGGCTACCTTGTCCGCGGCGCGATCTCCGGCGACGTGACCGTGCCGTGCAATCGTTGCGCCGAACCCATGCCCGTCCATATTGAGGAACGCTTCGAGGATTTCGAGGATACGCCTTCCGACGAGGGGGAACTCGACGGCGAAAGCCGCATCGTGGAGGAAAAGGGCGCGCTGTATCTGGACGTGGCCGCCATTGTCTGGGAACAGTTCGTGCTGGCCCTGCCCCCGAATCCCCTTTGCCGCCCGGACTGCAAGGGCTTGTGCCCCGAATGCGGCGCCAATCTCAATGAAGGCATGTGCGCCTGCTCCCGGGATGAGGGCGATCCGCGCATGGCCGTGCTGCGCGGACTGAAAATCGGGAAGCAGTAGGCCCGCAAAAATGCGGGAGGACATCCCCTAGACATTTGCTGGAAAATCTGCTACGCATCTTCGTCTCACGTCGTCCCCACAAGGGGCCTCTTATCGACTACAGCTTCCGCATTCGGAAAAGGAGAATATGCAATGGCCGTTCAGCAGAACAAAAAGTCCCGTTCCCGCAAGGGCATGCGCCGCTCTCATGATCGTGTGGCCGTGCCTGCCGTGATCTACTGCTCCTGCGGTGAACCCACCGTGCCCCACAGCGTCTGCCCCAGCTGCGGCAGCTACAAGGGCCGTCAGGTGGTCGCCAAGACCGACGCCGAATAATGAGTACGCGCCCCATCATCGCCGTGGACGCCATGGGCGGGGACTTCGGCCCCGCCGTGGTGGTACCGGGAGCCATCGAGGCCGCCCGGCTCCATGATCTGCACGTTCGGCTTGTGGGCAATACCCCCAAGCTGGAGGCCGAGCTGGCCAAGCTCAATCTGGCCAACGTTCATTTTGATATCGTCCACGCCGACGATGTGGTGCACATGAATGAAAAGCCCTCCGACATCCTGCGCCGGAAGAAAAACGCCTCCATTCAGGTCGCCTGCCGACTGGTGAAGGACGGCGAAGCCGACGGCGTGGTCAGCGCCGGGCATTCCGGCGCGACGGTGGCTTGCGGCATGTTCATCATGGGGCGCCTGCCGGGTGTGGAGCGCCCCGCCCTTGCCGCGCTGCTGCCGACGGAAAAGGACCCTGTCGTCGTGCTTGACGCGGGCGCCAATGTGGATTGCCGCCCGTACCATCTTTTCCAGTTCGGGCTCATGGGCGACGCCTTTGCCCGCGACCTGCTGGGCTATGCCTCGCCGCGCGTCAGCCTGCTGAGCATCGGCGAGGAGGAAGGCAAGGGCAACAGTCAGGTCAAGGAAGCCTATGAGCTGCTGAAGATGGCGCAGAACCTCAACTTCATCGGCAATGCCGAAGGCCGGGACATCTTCACCGGCGATGTGGATGTGGTGGTCTGCGACGGCTTTGTGGGCAATATCGTCGTCAAGATGAGCGAAGGGCTTGCCTCATCGCTCATTCACATGCTCAAGCGGGTCTTCACGTCGGGCCTTTTGCCGAGCCTGGGCGGCCTGCTGGCCAAGGGAGCCTTCAAAAAGTTCGCCAAGACCATCGACTACGCCGAGATAGGCGGAGCGCCGCTGCTGGGCCTGCAAAGTCTGGCCATCGTCTGTCACGGCCGCTCCAATGCCCGCGCCATGACCAACGCCATCAAGATGGGCGGCACCTTCGTGCGCAAGGGCACCAACAATCGTCTTGCCGAAACCATTCTGGCCAACGAGGAGCTGACGCGCTTCTCCCGCGCCATCTAGAGCGTTTTCCCCCTGAAAAGGGAATGACGCAAGGCGGCGGCACAGCGCCGCCCGGCCGGAAGCGGGCGGAAAAACCGCGTTTTTTTCCGCGAAACGACAGGCCGTATGTTTGCGACGCGCAGCGTTGCAAACTGAAATTGCTCTAACCGACGGAAGCCTCATGAAGATCAATTGCTATATCCATGCCCTGTGCGGTTATGTTCCCGACGCCGTGCTGACCAACGACGATCTGAGCGCCATGGTCGATACCAACGACGAATGGATCACCACCCGCACCGGAATCAAGCGCCGGCACAAACTGAGCGCGGAGCAGAACGCTTCCGATCTGGCCCTTGAGGCCGCGCGCAAGACGCTTGCCCGGAGCGGCATGGAAGCGGAACGGCTCACGCACATCATCGCCGCCACCTGCACGCCCGATTCCATATCCCCTTCCGTGGCCTGCCTTGTGGGCGGCAAGCTGGGGGCCGGTCCCGTCATGGCTTTTGACGTCAGCGCGGCCTGCTCCGGCTTTTTGTACGGTCTTTCCGTCTGCCGCGGCCTTCTGGCGGCCGAGCCCGAGGCCCAGATTCTTTTCGTCTGCACCGAAGCCCTGACGCGGCGGGTGGACTGGACGGATCGCAGCACCTGCGTCCTTTTCGGAGACGGCGCCAGCGCCTGCCTGGTGAACGCGCACAGCGCGGGAGCGCAGGCCGAAGTGGAAGACGTCATCTGCCGCAGCGACGGCGCGCTGCATGATCTGATCGTGGTGGGCGGCGGCACGAGCTGCGCCTATACCAAGGGCGCCCCCGTCGACGAAAACTTTTTCATCCAGATGCAGGGCCGCGAGGTCTACAAGCATGCCGTGCGCCAGATGACGCGCATTTGCGAGGAAGTGCTGGAACGCAACGGCCTGACCGTCGACGACGTGGCCCTGCTGGTGCCGCATCAGGCGAATCTGCGTATCATCGAGGCCGTGGGCAGCCGTCTGCATATTGCGGACGAGCATGTTTTTACCAACGTGGCGGAATACGGCAATACCTCGTCGGCATCCGTGCCGCTGGCCCTGCGCGACGCCTGCGAACAGGGACGGCTTCACGCCGGGGATCGCGTCCTGATGACGGCCTTCGGCAGCGGCCTCACCTGGGGCGGCGGTCTGCTGCGCTTTTTCTAGAGCGTTTTCACCTTTGAAAAAGGTGAAAACGCGAGGCGGCGGCACAACGCCGCCCGGCCCGAAGCGAACGGAAAAACCGCGTTTTTTCCGCGAAACGACAGGCCGTACTATTTTGAAACGCAAGGCGTTTCAAACGAAACTTGCTCTGATCGCGCTCGCCGGAGCGCCCGCTGCTCAAGAAGACGTTTGACAACGGGCGCATCTTGGATAAAGAAAAAACAGCCGGGCGCGGCCGTCCCCTGTGGAGGGGTTCCCGAGTGGCCAAAGGGAACAGACTGTAAATCTGTCGTCGTAAGACTTCGGTGGTTCAAATCCACCCCCCTCCACCAGCAAGGCCGCAACCGGTCGCCATCGGCGCGCCGCCTGCGTCATGCCCTCATTCTTTTTTATTGCGACACTACGACCTGCCGCCGTATCAAGGCGGTCCCGTGGAGGGGTTCCCGAGTGGCCAAAGGGAACAGACTGTAAATCTGTCGTCGTAAG